>JABLXA010000007.1 GCA_013178415.1 Bacillota bacterium
CTTCTAAAATGACCTTCGGGTCCATGGCCATCCCTCCGGACTATCTTACTTCCGAAGGGATTCGCCATCAGGCCCTTCTAATCCCTCAAAATACCCGGCTGGGAATTATTACATGCGAAATATGGGTTGAAATTATCCACCAGCAGGAGTTTGGAATCTGAGTGAAGAAATCCTTCCTATGTCAGCGGTTAGCTGGCGCAACCATTGATTTGTAAATCTATAAAATTCGAGCGGGACTTGGATTTTATATCCCGCGAAACCTCTTGATCAAACGAATCTTATTCTTGACAGGCGGTGAAGCCCATGAGGCCAATCCTGAGGAAGGAAGCAGCTGTAGAAAATGGCACCGCCACGCTCGACCGGACTATTGCCGAGGCGCAGAATGGGAGCGCGGAGGCCCGTGAAAGCCTCGTTAAGGCTTACTTGCCCTTCATTTTGAAAGTGGCTTCCAAGGTAACAAGGAAATACCTTAGAGTTGGGCTTGATGATGAGGTCAGCGTCGGTTTGATGGCATTTGATGAAGCAATAACTCACTATGATTCCCGAAAAGGAAAGTCTTTTCTTTCATTCTCCGAGACTGTCATGAGAAGGAGACTGGCGGATTATTTTCGCCGTGAATCGCAGACTCAGCGTGAAATTCCATTTAGCAGCTTTGCAGTGGAAGAGGACGCAGATGAGGATGATCCGGCGGAATTTGTCGGAGAACGCCAGGCCATTTTGAATCATGTATCTGATGTAGAGGCCCAGGAAAGGAAGGAGGAGATAGCTAGATTCAAGAATTTGCTCGAGGAGTATGGAATCTCATTCGCAGACCTGGTTGAGGCCTCTCCAAAGCATAAGGATGCTCGGATGCGAGCAATGCAAGTGGCGAAGCTAGTGGCAACCAGGCCAGATCTAAGGGAGTATCTCATAAAGAAAAAGAACCTGCCGCTCGCCGAACTCGCCAGATGCGTTCCCGTGAGTCGCAAGACGATAGAAAGGCAGCGGAAATACATAATCGCGATAGCGATTATCCTGCTCGATGAATTTGTATACCTCAAAGAGTATGTCGACAGGTTTTGAATGAGCCGATTACCAGTGGGAAGGGGGGATAGCATTGGTAAGGCTAGTAAATGACGCTAGATGTCGTCAGGGGCTTGTTCTCGAGGTGGATGGCCATAGGGCCATTGTATTGGATTCTGAAGGCTCATTTTTGCAGATCAGGATCCGAAATGCTTCCGAGGTTAATGTAGGTGACCTTGTTCCCATAGCTCATGCCCATTCACGTCAGTGGCCCACAGCATTTCTATCGGGATTCTTTGCTCAGGGGACCATCTATGCTGCAGCATCAATGATTTTCCTGGCCATACTCATTGGCTTCATTTCCTTCATGCCATCGTCGCTGCACCGAGAGGATTCCCTGACCATGCCCAAAACGACTCAGATGCCAAGTGCGGGCATCAGGGAAGAGGCCTACCCTGATGCAGATGGCGGTGCCAATGATACTGGAGCACCTTTACAGGCGAAGATCATGCCCGGCGCGACGTCTGCCACATCGATACCCAGCCTTTCTTCCGGAGTGGGGGGCTCTCGCGAGGAGAGGACGTTCAAGGTGGCCAAAGCCAATAGCCATAGTATTTCGGGGAATACGAGCGCCCGAAGGAGCGCAGGTGGCCAAGTCAATTCAGTCAAGCCGCATGATGCCGGTCACGCTGGCGGCAAAGACGGCAGCGTGGCGGTAGGTCCGGATCAAGGAAGGCACTTTGTTGCTGCGACTTCTAGTCCTGGCGAGCCAAAGGCGCCAGGACCCGCATATCGGTCATCAGCCATCAAATCCGGACGAGGTGATATGTCCGGCGATATTGGGGCGATGGGTATTCAGGCCGGCCTCTCTGAAAATGTTGGGTCCGGGCATCGTGAGATCCAGCCTGGTCCTATGGGCGAGCCAGGAGAAGGCGTGGGTGCAGGCGAAAATGCAAATACTCAGGCTGTGGAGATCGCTAGGACGGGCCAAGACAGGGAAGGCAGTGATATCATGACCGCCGCCTCGAATACCAGCGACGGGATTTCGCTTGCCGCAAGATCCATCGATGGCGGGAATGCTGATAGGAGTAAGGCTACGTCGGTTGACTCACCATCTACATCTAGATCATCATCTACAGCAACAACAACACCATCGCCATCACCATCAGTAGCAACACCAGCAGCATTGCCACTATCGTCGTCATCGTCATCGACGCCTTCTCCGTCAGCATCAGAGCCATCGCTGACGCCATCAAAGTCGCTATCTTTGATGGCGAATGTGGCTTCTAAGCAAAGTGAGGACGACCAGTTAAGCGTCCCCCAAGATACTCAAGATTCAGGGGACAGCAAAGACGACGATAAGAAAAAGGACAAAGAAGCCAAGGGGGATGAGTTAGAGAGCGGAAATAAGAAGAAAAACTAAACTGATGAAGCTAAATTGATGATAATCCTTAAGCCGGCTGGGGGTAGTGCTGTTATATGAGTGAAATCCTGTGCCGGCTTAGGCATGATTGAATGATAATTAGTCGTCATGCAACCAGTGCAAAATATGTTTTAAGGGATTCCTGTAGCGAGTCTGGATGGCAAGATGGCAAGGTCCGGATATGGAGAGGGTTTTCATGGATGCGTGTTGAGGAATTTGACTATCAATTGCCACCTGAGCTCATAGCTCAGGTGCCGGTAGAGCGTCGGGATCTCTCCCGGCTCATGGTGCTTCATCCTGATGGAAAGGTTGAGCATCGGATTTTCCACCATATAGTGGAATATCTGAGTCCCGGAGATGCTCTGGTGATCAATGATACCAGGGTGATCAAGGCAAGGCTCATAGGACGCCGGAAGGATACTCATGGCCGAGTCGAGGTTTTGCTATTATCCGAGATACAGCCTGCAGTCTGGGAGGCATTGGTGAGTCCTGGCCGGCGGGTCAAGAGCGGCGTTGAGATTTCATTTGGCGAGGGGGAACTCATAGGGCATGTGATTGCAAAAACTGAATCTGGGGGGCGACAGATAAGATTCTCCCTAGGCAGTGATTCAGAGAAGGCCAAAATCCATGAAGTCCTTGAGAAGCTTGGCAGCGTTCCTCTTCCTCCATACATAAAGCGACCCCTCGAAGATGGTGAGCGGTACCAAACCGTCTATGCCCGGCATGAGGGATCAGTGGCCGCTCCCACGGCTGGCCTTCATTTTACTCCCGAACTCCTTGAGAGGATTCGTAAGATGGGATGCCGGGTCATTCCAATAACATTGCACATCGGCATCGGGACATTCCGGCCAGTCAAGGTGGAAATGGTCGAAGAACACAAGATGCATGAGGAGCATTATTTTGTGAGTTCGGAGGCGGCTGATGCCATAAACGCAGTAAAATCCGCTGGAGGCCGTATTTTTGCTGTGGGCACCACATGTGTCAGGGTCCTTGAGACCTGCGCGAAGAATGGGTGTATCGAGCCGGGGACCGGGGCTACGCGGCTTTTCATCTACCCCGGATATCAGTTTAAGATGGTTGATGCCATAATCACGAATTTCCACCTGCCTCGTTCCACTTTGCTGATGCTAGTTTCAGCATTCGCGGGGCGGGAAAAGATCCTAAAGGCCTATGAAATAGCTATAGAGGAGCGCTATAGATTCTACAGCTTCGGAGATGCCATGCTGATCTTGTCATGACCCTTATTTTTGGTTGCTTGGAAATTCGTTCATTTGGTTGTCTGGAAAATGGAGGATGTTGCCGATTGAGTTTTCATTTCGCTGTTGTGGCAAAATGCGGACGGAGCCGCGCGGGGGTATTGACCACTCCTCACGGGGAGATAAAGACGCCCGTTTTTATGCCGGTTGGCACCCAGGCGACGGTAAAGGCCATGAGTCCCCTTGAATTAGAGGAAATCGGGGCAGAGATCATCCTGGCGAATACATATCACCTCTTTCTCAGGCCGGGCCATGAACTAATTGCCAGGGCTGGGGGATTACACTCCTTCATGAACTGGAGAAGGTCCATATTGACGGATAGTGGAGGTTATCAAGTATTCAGTCTGGCGGATCTCAGAAATATAACCGATGATGGGGTGACATTCCGGTCTCATTTAGATGGATCCCAGAAATTCCTTTCTCCGGAGACGGCTATAGAAGTACAGAATGCCCTCGGCGCTGATATCATAATGGCCTTTGATGAGTGCACGCCATATCCCGCAAGCCGGGATTATGCGAGGGAGTCCATGGAACGCACCTTGAGATGGGCCAGGCGCTGCAAGGATAAGCACAAGAATGCCAACCAGGCTTTATTTGGAATTGTTCAAGGGGGGATGTACCCTGATCTTCGCAGGCGGTCGGCCGAAGCCCTCATGGAGATGGATTTTCCGGGGTATTCCATAGGAGGTTTGAGCGTAGGAGAGCCGAAATCCCTGATGTTGGATATATTAGATGTCACTACGGCCATTCTGCCGGAAGATCGGCCAAGATATCTCATGGGAGTGGGGGCTCCAGGGGACTTGATAGAAGGGATTTCCAGGGGTGTGGATATGTTTGATTGCGTATTGGCTACTAGGATCGCAAGACATGGATCTATATTTACCAAACGCGGAAGAATAATTGTGAGGGATGCGGCCTTTGCGGAAGATTTCGGTCCGTTGGATCCAGAGTGCGATTGCTATGTATGCCGTAATTTCTCCCGGGCTTATTTGAGGCACCTCCTCAAGGCAGGAGAAATTCTCGGCTTCAGGCTCGCGACTTATCACAATCTATATTTCTTGATCAGCCTGATGAAACGCGCAAGAGAGGCCATTTCGGCCGGAAACTTCGATGATATAAGGAAGGAATTTGCCGCTTATTGTGGAACTAATGAAAACGCCAGCGTTGGGCCAGGAAGACAAGATTAGGAGGTTATGTTGATTTGGGTGCGCAACAGCCTGCTTCTCCCATCGGACTCTTGTTACCATTTGTTGTCATGATCGTGGTCTTCTACTTCATGTTGATAAGACCACAACAGATCCAGCAGAAGAAGCGTCAGGAAATGCTCGCCTCTCTCCGCAAAGGGAACCATGTGGTAACCGTCGGAGGAATATATGGGGAGATCGTGGATATCAAGGAAGACGCACTAATCCTGAAGATCGCTGACAATGTGAATGTCAGGACCACGAAATCAGCCGTAGGAAGTGTCCTGGGCAAGGATCCAAAGCAATCAAAGTGAGTCGAGGCCGGTATACTCGGGGTTGCGGTGCCCCCTGTCGGGTGCGACCTTTCGGGAGACGGTGGTCTCATCCCAGCGGACGCGATAGTCCCGGGGAGTGGATACTCCCCTCGGTGACGCAGCACTATCGTGGAGTGGGTGCTCCTCACCATCGGACGCGACCTTGCTGCAGGTCGCGTCCGGCAGGACGGTATCGCCATCCCCGGCCACGCTACGTCCGCCGGGAGGAGCCCCTGTTGTTACCGCCACATCCGAAACGATGGAATTACCCATCCTTTAGAATGCCCTACCGGGCTGCCAGGCGCGGATGATATTATCTGTGTCAACCTGCAGCCACAAGACCTGCGCGTTCATGAGAACGTTTTGCCAGCTTGCCAGCCATGCCTGATCGACTGCCCTGTAGACTGTTGCAGTATCAGTGGTGGCAATCCATAACACGGATGGGCTGGTTGCTTCCGTTTGCCTGAACCATGTAGTCCTGGCCTGGACCCAGGTGAGCTGTTGAGGTGTAGACGTATCAGTAGATGGGGTGAACCCCGGGATGTCCAATCTGGTTATCTTACTGTCCAGGTCATGGAAATCAATACCTCTTAGCTTTTCATCAGACATCATCGTCACTCCTTTGAGGTTATTGGGCTTTTCCTGCTCTGATGCTTCGGGCCTTAGTGTCAAATGGCCGGGATGCCCCTTTGCTGGTCTTGCCCTCCGGACAATCCGGAAGAGCGCAGGCCACTATATCATTCAACGGCGCATCGGCCATAACTCTATAGTCAACACCTCGGAGGAGCGCAGAATTAGAGGTCAGGGCAACCACCTTGAAGACCACATCGCCATCGTACGATTTTCTCATCACAAGATCTCCGACCCTTATAGACTGCATCTTCCTCCCCTCCAGAGAGCAGAGTTGGGCGAGGGCCCGACCCTAGGAAGTCTTCTCCTATGTAATTGTATTCGGGCGCCTACCTGGTGGTCACTCCCCCGGGCACAATGTGGCTAATTATGCTAATCAAGTCGTATTTTTGGGCCGGTTAGCGTTCATACTAAAGAGCGAGATCAAAATGGGGGGAGGTTCGCCAAATGGCCGAGAAAAGACATCGGCGGGCTGCCAAAGTGGATGAATCGGTGAAGCGTTATGAGATGGAGATAGCAGATGATTTGGGGCTAAATGAAGGGGGACTCCAGACCGAGGCAAATCGACCACTTACAGAGACTGATAAGCAGGCGAGACGTGTCAAAAACGAAAAGCGGGGAAGCAAGAAATAACTTAAAAAGTAGTACCACGGAGTGTGGGGCTCCTCCCGGCGGCATTTATCCAAGGAGGAGCCTCAACCTCGCGCAGTTCCACCTCATGCAGATATGGTGAATTTGCCATACTTTTTCATGTAGTTTACGAGCCCGCCGGTGGACATAATATCCAGCATAACCTTGGGAAGGGGATTTGTCCTCAATTCCTTGCCAGTTGTAATATCCCGGATAATGCCATTTTCCATGTCCACCTGCAGTTGATCTCCGTCCTGAATAGAGGTTGTGTCACATTCCAGGAGTGGGAGTCCCATGTTGATGGCATTACGATAGAAGATGCGCGCAAATGAAATAGCGATGACCCCCGCTATATGCGCATGCTTTATTACTAGCGGTGCCTGCTCTCGTGAAGAGCCGCAACCAAAGTTCCGGCCCGCGACCAGGAAGTCCCCTGGCTTGATTCTCTGGTAGAAATCGGGGATAAGATCCTCCATGATATGTTTTGCAAGGTCGTCCATGTCAAGAGTCTTGAATTTGTACTTTCCAGAGATGATGTAGTCAGTATTGATATTGTCTCCGAATTTATGGGCAGTTCCGGACAGCATAAAATCACACCTCTTTTTCCAGGTCGGCATGTGCCTATCGCAAGAATTCCCTTGGGTCTGATATCTTGCCCCTTATGGCGCTGGCAGCGGCGGTAGCAGGGGAGGCCAGGTAGATATTTGCCTTGTTGTTCCCCATCCGCCCTTTGAAGTTCCGGTTCGCTGTGGAAATGACGTTTTGCCCATCTGCTGGGATGCCGTTATGCAATCCGACACATGGGCCACAACCTGGCGCCACAACAACTGCCCCCGCCTCGATCAGCGTTTCCAATATCCCATTCCTCATGGCTTCCAGTAATACCCATCGCGAAGCCGGCGCTACAATTAAGACTACGTCTGGATGGACGTGACGCCCTGATAGGACCCTGGCTGCGACCTCCAGGTCTTCATATCTTCCATTTGTGCAGGTCCCTATGACGGCCTCTTGTATGGGCGTTCCAATCACGTCAAAAATCGGCTTGACATTATCCACCTGGTGCGGGACGGCTATTTGTGGCTGAATAGCCGAGACATCTATCATTATGGTATCAGCATATATGGCATCAGGATCTGGCGCGACAGGGGTCCCGGGGCGGGGACTATATTTCCGAATCCAGGCCTCCGTCTTCCCGTCATAGGGCATTATTCCTGCCTTCGCGCCAACCTCGACTGCCAGATTAGATATAGTGAAGCGGGATTCTATGGAGAGCGCGCTTATAGCGCTTCCGGAATATTCGATGGATGCATATGTTGCCCCGTCAGCCGTCAAGATACCTGCCAGGTGGAGAGCCAGGTCCTTTGCAAAAACCCCGTCGGGGATCTCACCATCAAAGATGACTTTGATGGTGTGGGGAACTTTGAACCATAGCTGTCCGGACATCATTGCCGATGCCAGGTCAGTTGAGCCGACGCCAGTGGAAAAGGCATTGATGGCACCATAGGTGCATGTATGGGAATCCGCTCCAATCACCAGATCCCCGGGCGCTACATGACCACGCTCAGGTATAAGCTGGTGACAGACCCCCTCGCCTGCATCATAGAGGGTAATGCCTTGCTCGCGGGCGAAATCCCTCATCATTTGGTGCAGATTTGATGTCCCTTCATAGGCGCTCGGGCTGCAATGATCTATCACCAGCGCCACACGTTTTGGATCAAAAACCTTGCTGGCTCCCATCTCTTTGAATGAACGTATCGCAAGGGGCGATGTGCCATCTTGCGCCATGACAAAATCTACATCTGCTACGACCAGATCAGAGGCCTTGACGTTTTGACCAGAATGCCTGCTGAAGATCTTTTCGGCGATGGTTTTACCCAAGGATCACACCTCCGTTGTTCCCCCGTCCCAAAAACAACAATAAATAATACTCCTGCCGTACACTCTGCTGGTGGCAGAATGCCCTCGAGAAAGCGCGATGGAGCTATTTGCCAGCCCCTGTTTGGGACTTCGCCTGTTCCCGCTTGAAATCTTCGTATATATATACAAGTTCCTTATCGAAGAGAGCCCGCTTGAGATCCACGGAAACCTGCCGGATCCGCGCTACTAGGGCATGAGCTTCTTCTTTTGTTAATTGTATACCGTATTCACGGAACTTCGCCATGACGGCCGCAGAGCCGGAATGCTTCCCTATCACGATTTGCCGCTGGAGTCCGACTTCCTCTGGGGAAAACACCTCATAGGTAGAGGCATTTTTGAGGACACCATCTGTATGTATCCCCGACTCATGAGCAAACATGTTGCTTCCCACGATGGGCTTCCAGACCGGGAGATCCCTCATGGAAGCTTTGGCGACATATTCCGAGATCTCCCTAAATCTCTCGGTTTTGATATTGAGCTCGATCCCTTCTATATGCTTGAGCGCCATGACGACTTCCTCTAGCGCGGCATTTCCCGCTCTTTCGCCAAGCCCATTTACCGTAACGCCCACAAACGTAGCGCCTGCCTTTATCCCGGCCAGCGCATTGGCCGTAGCCATACCAAAATCGTTGTGGGTGTGCATTTCTACAGGTATCTTTACCTCGGTGACTATAGTCTTGATATGATCATAAATTTTGAACGGGTCCATTATGCCAACGGTATCGCAATACCTTAG
This sequence comes from Bacillota bacterium, assembly GCA_013178415.1. Taxonomy (NCBI): domain Bacteria; kingdom Bacillati; phylum Bacillota; species Bacillota bacterium. The sequence continues at coordinate 9,093 of JABLXA010000007.1, forward strand.
GCGATCGGCCCCAGCATTCTTTGCGGCACGCGCGAACTCTAGGAGGAACTCCATGTCGCTGCGGGAGGCATCCTCGGCATTTACTGATACATAGACACCATGTTTCTTGGCGAATTCAGTGGCTCGAGTCATGCTGTCCAGCACCCATGCGCGAGTGGCCTTCAATTTGTGCAGGATATGGATATCCGATGTAGAAATTGAAATCGCGACTGCATCTACCCCGCAATCGATTGATTCCTGCACATCCGCGATGACGGCCCTGTTCCAGCCCATTATACTCGCCCTTAGGCCGGCGTCTACGATCGCCTTGATCGCCAGCTTCTCCTCTCCGCCCATTACGGGAATCCCGGCTTCTATCTGGTGGACCCCTATTTCATCTAGAAGCTTCGCGATCCTGAGCTTTTCAGTATTTGCAAATACAACCCCCGCTGTCTGCTCTCCGTCTCTTAATGTGGTATCAACAATGAAAACCTTGCTAGCCCCTGCATCCCTCACATCAACCTTGCGGACCTCCTGACCAGTATCAGATTTCAAGCTATCTGACATGCTTTTCGCCTCCCTCTATTATCCTTGCCTGATATTTCACCTGGGGGATCTAACAAAAGACGCCCATCCTTTCGCGCGTATAAACAACGCTCCCGAGATGGGCGTCATAGCCTGCCTCTCCGGGATAGCACTGCCTTTATCAGATGAGCGTATGGTGCATTTGTATAATTATAACACACCCGGAAGGTCAGTCAATAGAATTTGATATTTCCTCGCTCACCTTTTTGACCAGGCCCGGAATATACGATTTTCTCACGCGATGTTCGGTTCACTACTTCTTCAAAATGGCTGAGATACTGTCCTTGCTGGAACCACTCTGCGGTTTCACCTTCTTAGGCTTCTTTTTCTCCTTTTTCGGTGGCACCTTGCTTGCCATAGTGATCCCCCCATTTTCTGTCTACCCCATATTTTATTTATTCTACATTTTAGTAGCTGTTCCTTCTTGAAGTGTCTCTAGCAAAGGAACGTAAATGCCTGGCAAGACAGGTCCGGGCATAGTAGTAGAGGTACTCCTGAGCATAGCCGGCAAGGCGACCAAATTGCCTTACGGCGAATCCCCTGATTTGCTCGAGCGGGACCTGCTTACCACCGAAATAAAAGAAACTCATGATCCTGGCGATCCATATGTCCACGGGGAATGCTTCATAGCGGCCCAGCCCGAACAGCAGCACGCAATCTGCGATCTTGGGGCCAACCCCCTTTAGAGATAGCAGCGCCTTTCTTATCTCATCGGATGAGAGTTCTCGCAGCGCCTCAAAATTCAGGGCCCCCGAGCTTACAGTCTCGGCTGCCAGCTTCACATATGGCGCGCGAAATCCCGTTCCGCACTTCTCGATCTCATCTACAGGCGCAGATGCGAGAGCGCGGGGTTCTGGAAAGGCGAAGAATCCATCCTGTATCTCATGCCCGAAAGTCTTGCATAGATTTTCAACAGCCCTCTGTATGAGAGGTATGCTGTTCCTCGCGGAAATAATGAAAGAGATGAGACATTCCCATGGATCCTGACTTGCAAGACGCAGGCCGCTTGCAAACTCTACAGCTTTACTGAGCACGGGATCCATTTGCTTTAGCTCAGACTCGATCCTCTGATGATCCTTTTCCAGCCCGAAATATCGGATCACGAAGTCCACCATGTCACCGTCGACATCTTCCACAACGAGATTGTCAACATCGCCGGCCTCTTGCCAGAGCCTCAATATACGCCCCCCTGCGACTCCTACATATGAATGCCTTCCGATGCCATTCCAATCAGGGTCAGTATCTTCATATGGTCGCCACCTGAAGGCCTGACCGCATTCCAGTGTATATTGAAGGTTGAATGGTTTGACCCCCGAAATAATGGTCCTGTTGCTCGCTGGCTCCTTTTTTATATTCACTGTTGGCTCCGCTGTCCTTTCTACTATGGCTTCTAAAACCCTTTCAATTTATTGAGGGTTTCCCCAAGTTTCCTTAGCCTGTCACCGAACCCGGCCCAATCCCCACTCCTTGCCCTATCTTGCATTTCTCTGTAGAGATTCAGGGCCGATTCTATGAGGTCTCGAGGGATGGTAAGACCAGGGGGCGGGGTTCCAAGTCTTGGCCCCGGTTGTTTGGCTTCTTGCGGCGCCTGCGCCGGCGTGGCTCCAAATGCGGCTGCCAAAGCTTTTTCCAGCGTCTCCGCCATTACAATGTTGCCACCGAAAACAGCTATGACTCTCTTGAGCTCTGGAAGTCCGCTCTTCTCTGCCAGCAGATAAAGAGGTTCAACATAGAGCATAGAATTCTCAATGGGAATCGTGAGCAGATTTCCCCGTATCACACTTGAGCCGCGCTGGCTCCAAAGCGTTAGCAATTGAGAAATCTCAGGAGATTGGTTGATCCTAGCTTCGACTTGCATCGGACCATAGACGAGATGTTGTTTGGAAAATCGTAGCAGGACCATCCTGCCAAAATCTTCGGGGTCGGAGACGGCAAACAGCCATGAGATCATATTAGGCTTGCGGGATGGGGTAAAAGGAATCGTGATTACATATTGGAGCTTTTCTTCTCCGGGCGGGCGCATCAGCATGTAATAGGGCTGGACCTTTTGCTCACTCCCGGCATAGACCTCAGTGGGGATATCCCATAGATCCTCTCTGTTATAGAAAACATCGGGATCCGTCATATGATAGGCGGCTAGTGTTTCAGCCTGTATCCTGAACATATACTCAGGGTAGCGGATATGCGCCTTGAGTCCCTCCGGCATGTTCTCATATGGCTGGAACATCCCAGGGAAGATCCTTGAATATGACCTTGCTATTGGTTCTTCGGGATCAAAGAGATAAAAATCCACAGTGCCATTGTACGCATCGATGGTGATCTTCACCGGGTTGCGGATATAGTTGAACCCCTCGCGATGAGGCTGGGAATATGGGAAGAAGGATGTGGTGGTATAGGCGTCGATGATCCAGTAGAGACGGCCATTATCTATCACCATATAGGGGTCATTGTCAAACCTCAAAAATGGCGCGATCCTGGAGACCTTGTCCTTTATGCTCCTGAAAAACAGGATCTTGCTCTCAGGGGTTATCTCTGTAGAAAGCAGGAATTTTGCATTGGCGAATCTTACCGCAAATGCCAGGCGCCTGATCGGGGAGGATATGGGGATTCCACCGGTGCCGCGGTATTGCGTGTAAATATTTTGCTCTCCGAGGGGATAGTCAAATTCCCTGGTACGAGTGTTCACGAGTACATATTGGTCTGTCCCTTCCCCGTAATAAATCTCCGGTCTGGTTATCTTTGGGCCTTCGATGCTCCTCGGGGGGATGTCGCGAATTATTAAGTCCGGCAGTCCCTCCTGGGTGACTCTATTGACATGGCTCATACACAGACCATAGCCGTGGGTATAAACAAGATGCTGGTTGATCCAGGTACGAGCCTGCTGGGGGATGTCGCTCACTCGAAGCTCCCGCGGTGATAATGCCACTTGAACACGCTTGCCATTTATGGTGTATCTGTCTAAATCCACGTCATGGAAATTGTAGTAAAGCCTGATTTCCTGCAGCTGCGAATAGGTGTCGAGCAGAGGGCGCCAATCCCAAAGCCGGAGGTTTGATAGAGTGTCATTGTGTCTTGCCAGATCCCCATAGCTCAGATTATCAGTTATATCTAAATCATGGACTACCATGGAATCAAGCCCAAATGCCCTTCGCGTTCCAGCAATGTTCGCCTCGATAAAAGGCCTTTCACGCGCGAGTTCGTTGGGCTCAACCGACAGTTTCTGAACTACTTGAGGATAGATGCTTCCCAACAGAAAAGAAGCTGCAGCGAGGGTTATGACACCGCCTATAGCCAGCTTTTGAGTCTGGAATAGGGAATATAACAGGACCAGAACCCCGCAAATAATGGCTATCACACTGAGGGCTCGAAATGCAAGCAAATTGGCGTGAACATCCGTGTATCCTGCGCCGAAGACCACGCCGCGCGGCGAAAAAAGTATGCCGTAGGCATTGATCAGGTACCCAAAGGCCTTGAGTATGAACCCGCTCCCGATGAGGAATGATAGATGTCGTCGCGGCAGAGCAGATATTCTGAACGTGCTTTGAGAGAATCCTATTTCTCCCAGGAGGAGGTATACAATGCCCACCAGGATCGCCGAAAATACGACGAGGGTCATCCCGGCGGAATATGCATATGTAAGAAATGGCAATCTGAAAACATAAAGGCCTACATCATTGTGGAATATGGGATCAGCGTATCCAAATGGGCTTGGGTGCAAGAAAAGCTGAAACGATGACCAGTATTGTGCAGCCCCGAGTCCTGCCAATGAAGAAACAAAAAGGCTCAGAAGGAGAAAAACGAGATTTACCCTTCTGGCCGTGATGAACCCTGGCAATCTCATGCCCGATGTCCATTCAAGCCTTCTGATGCTTGTCCTTGTTATGGCGAGATTGAAATAGATGAAAATGAAATAGGTCGCGCCGGCCAGTATGCCAAGTTCTATTCGGGAGATGATTCCGGTCCAGAAAGCTTGAGGATATCCTTCGCTAAGGAACCACAGCCAGTCAGTGTATACTCGGGCTACGATTCCGCCGAATAATATCACGAGGAGAAATACGACGACTGCAAAGGTGATGGCGGTGCGAGCCAAGCGGTTCATGGGTTTTTCAGCCCCTTTCTTTCAATAGCATAACCCATTATATCATGATTTTGAGTATCCTTCAGTTTTGTTCTTGTATGCGGCGATATATGGAACGACTGGGTTGTATACCCCCGGTCCGGGTACACACATAATACACCTGGTAATACACCTGGGCAAAGGGGGTGAATTTCGTGCATGCAATCAGAATCGGCACCAAGGCATATGCCGCATATCTTTGCAATAGGTTTTATTCAAAAATCCCGGACTTCCAAATTGATATTCCAGGAATATGTGTTTCTCAAGAAAGAGATGGCAATATCATATTTATGTCGCTGGAGGTGCCACGACAATTCGCCTCCCCTTCTGAAAAGATGGAGCATGTCATTCGCCCTACTGCCAATGTGCTCACCGACTTGGTAACAGAGGATGTCTACCCCCTTATGTTGAAGAAAATGGCAAGCAGTAATTATCCCGGTCTAAATGAGGAAGAGATCCAAAGGCTCGGCGAACAGGTGATAAAGGCCTTTTGGATAGGCGCTGCATCTTCGAGATATTTGACAACCGAGGTCTTGGTGGGGGATATCATGGAGGCGGGACGTAAATCCGTCAAAAATGCCGTATTTGAACGGACTTTTGATTATCTAAAGGACAATGCCGAATTCATAGTCGATGGTTTTGTAATGTTTCGTCTCAAAGATCATGTCAAGATCATGAGTGAGGCACTAAATCAAGTAGTAGAGGATTATCTCGTGGAACGAGAGTATCGGGAGTTCCTGTCTTTACTGAAATATTTCGTTGAAATCCAGGAGCCGAAGACATCAGTGATTCATGTGATGGATTCAGGGGAAGCCAGGCTTAAGCTCATGGATTCGCGGGGAAATGAGCTTCACAATGAATATCTGGATGGAATGGAAGTGAAAGGTGGTGGGGATGGAACACTAAAAGAGGATCTCTTATTGAGTACTCTGATCACCCTAGCCCCGTCAAAGATAATCCTCCATCTGGCAAGAGACCGGGATATAGCTGCCAATATAATGACCATATTTGAGGGGAGAGTAGAATTCTGCCCAGGATGTCCCTGGTGCACTCAATGATTGTCATTCTTGGGCCCACTTGGCGACCTCTATTGACATGTGATATCTGCTTAATTATACTTTGGTACATGGAAATCATATGGAGATGTTATTAATTCAATGAGCTCATTGAGGCCCCGACAGGGGGCCTTATGTATATTTCCAGGAAGGAACGATGATATGATGGCTAAGGTCGGGGGTCAACACAGCATACCAGAAGCTATACCGATTCCAAATGAAGAATCTGTTGCCCTCAATTCAGAAGAAGGCATGGAGATTTACAGGCATTCTACTGCGCATATTCTGGCCCAGGCAGTAAAGAGGCTCTTCCCGGAAGTCAAACTCGCTATTGGCCCTGCCATTGAAAATGGATTTTATTATGACTTCGCGAGATCTTCCCCATTTACCCCTCAGGACCTTGAGAGAATCGAAGAAGAGATGAGAAAGATAATCCGCGAGGATCTTCCAATCGTCCGCCAGGAAATCTCCAAGGAAGACGCTTTGAAGATGTTCCGGGAACTGGGAGAGAACTATAAGCTGGAACTCCTGGATGGTATCCCAGAGGACACCGTGAGCATTTACCGCCAGGGAGAATTCGTGGATCTCTGTCGGGGCCCGCACCTTCCGTCGACCGGATGGGTCAAGGCTTTCAAACTATTGAATGTGGCCGGAGCATATTGGAGAGGCGACGAGAAACGCGAGATGCTCCAGCGCATTTATGGCACCGCCTTTCCGACACAGGAGGAGCTCGATAAGTATCTACGATTAGTAGAGGAGGCTGAAAGGCGAGATCACCGGAAGCTCGGGCGTGAGCTTGACCTTTTCAGTATACATGAAGAAGGCGGGGCCGGACTTGTATACTGGCACCCAAAGGGCGCCACAGTCAGGCGAATCATAGAGGACTTCTGGAAACAGGAGCATCTGAGGAGGGGCTACGAGCTGGTTTATACCCCTCATATCGCGAGGCGTGACCTTTGGGAAATATCCGGGCACTGGAGCTGGTATCGGGAGAATATGTATTCACCCATAATCATAGATGATGTTGAATACCTGCTCAAACCTATGAATTGTCCCTTCCATATCCTGATGTACAAGTCCCGGACCAGATCTTATCGAGATTTACCAATAAGATGGGCGGAGCTCGGGACAGTTTACAGATATGAACGTAGTGGGGTGCTGCATGGTCTTCTGAGGGTGAGGGGTTTCACTCAGGATGACGCTCATCTCTTCGTTCGTCCCGACCAGCTGGAAGATGAGCTTATAGGTGTCCTCGATCTGATGCAGTTTATGTTGAGATCGTTCGGTTACAAAGAATATGATGTCGAGCTTTCGGTCAGAGATCCGGCCCAAAAGGAGAAATATGTCGGATCTGATGAGATTTGGGAACAGGCTGAGGGAGCTCTCGTCAGCGCCCTTGAAAAGAAAGGCTTCAAGTATCGCCGGATGGAGGGCGAGGCCAAGTTTTATGGACCTGCCATCGATGTGAAGATAAAGGATGCCATGGGCAGAGGTTGGCAGGGGCCTACGATACAGGTGGATTTCAATCTTCCTGCACGTTTTGATCTGCAGTATATTGGGGAGGACAATGCTCCGCATCACCCGGTGATGATTCACAGGACTGTGTTGGGAGCTATGGAAAGATTCTTCGCGGGGCTAGTTGAGCACTACGCCGGCGCTTTTCCTGCTTGGCTCAGTCCTGTCCAGGTGAAGATATTGCCCATCGCTGAAAAGCATGTGGATTATGCGAAGCGTGTGCGGGATGACCTGGTGGTTCACGACTTGAGGGTGGAGATCGACGATAGAAACGAGAAGATAGGCTATAAGATTCGCGAGTCTCAGCTGGAAAAGGTGCCATACATGCTCATAGTCGGGGACAAAGAACAAAAGAATGAGTATGTTTCAGTCCGTTCAAGGAGAGATGGGGATCTAGGGAGCATGACCCTTTCAGCATTTAGAGAAAGGCTGCTCTCAGAGGTCGCAGCTAAATCCTGATAAACGGCCAAATGCAGCGGAGCCGGCCAAATGCTGGTTGACCCTCGAATACTGGTATGATATACTAAGTGCTGCTATATTAAGAGACTGAAGCAGAAGCCATCCGCTTCTCACCATGCGGCGCCGGTGGTGCATCACGGGCTTGCTGCCCGCGGTTGCTAGCATGGTCTATTGCTTGTGTGACTATCTATGCGCAGGTGATATCTGGCGCTGATCTCTAGGATCAAGATGGGCGGGTGGTTCAGCTCGCCCATTTGACGTATTTATGTGTTCTGCGACAATAATTCAGGAGGTGACCAACCATCAGCAAAGACTTGAGGGTGAACGAAAAGATCCGGGCGAAGGAGATAAGGCTCATCGATGAGAATGGGGAACAGCTGGGTATAATGTCTCCTAGGGATGCTCTTAGGATCGCTTACGAAAGAAACCTCGACCTGGTCGAAGTTTCTGCGCTGGCGAAGCCCCCTGTGTGTAGGCTCATTGATTATGGTAAGTATAAATACGAGCAGGCGAAGCGGGAGCGGGAAGCGAAAAAGAAACAGCGGATCATAGACGTCAAGGAAGTCCGCATGACGCCCAACATCGAGGGGCATGATTTCCAGGTGAAGGTACGCAGTGCCCAGAAGTTCCTGCTGGATGGAGATAAAGTCAAAGCCTCTGTGCGTTTCAGGGGGCGGGAAATCGTTCACGCCGATATCGGAAAGGCTTTGCTTGAGGATCTTGCTTCAGAGCTGAAGGACATAGGGATTGTGGAAAAAGCGCCCAGGATGGAAGGAAAGATGATGATAATGGTCCTTGCGCCGAAGCAAATGGCCAAATCCGATAAGTTGGATAGGGTTGATAAGCCCAGTAAGACAGATGATGTGGCTGAAACAGACGCCAAATAGATAAGGTCTTACTCCGGCATATTGGATGATTTAGAGGTTACAGATGAATCTACGGGGAGGAATTACAGCGTGCCAAAGCTAAAGACACATCGGGGAGCAGCTAAGAGGTTCAAGGTGAGCGGCACCGGAAAGATCATCAGGTTCAAGGCATATAGAAGCCACCTTTTGTCAGCTAAGACAAAAAAACAAAAGAGACATCTCCGTAAGGATGTAGTTATGGAAAAGGGAGACTCAGGGAGAATCAGAAAGCTCATTCCATTTCTTTGATCCTGTTCTTCCATGATTTTTGTGCTCCTATGTTTATCATTCCATGCTTTATTTTGATTCATAGCATTACCTGATAAGTTGCGGGGAGATGATGGAAATGCCCAGGGTCAAGGGCGGAATTGTCACACGACGAAGGCACAAGAAGATCCTCAAGATGGCCAAGGGTTTCACCGGAGCCAGGAGTAAGATATTCAGAAGGGCCAATGAAGCCATTCTTAAGTCGCTAGCTTATGCATATCGGGATAGACGCAATAGAAAGCGCGAAATCAGAAGTCTCTGGATTGCCCGAATTAATGCCGCTGCTAGGGCAAATGGCATCTCTTACAGCAGGCTCATGGACGGGCTCAAGAAGGCAGGGGTGGAAATCAATAGAAAGATGATAGCCGATATGGCTGTTAATGATGCTGCCGGCTTTGAGGAGCTGGTCCGGGTTGCAAGGGAGTCAACGGTCAGATAGAGAACCTATAAGCTCTCCTCATAATCCCAAGATCAAGCTTGTCCGGCGCCTCCTCGAAAACAGGGGCTTCAGATATGAGTATGGGGCATATGTCATAGAGGGCGCGCGGCTTGTGGATGAGGCTATAGCTGCGTCTATTGATCTTGAATTTGTCCTATTTGCTCTGGATTTTGAGGAAAGGGAGCCGGGCCGGAGGCTCCTTCAAAAGGTACGGGATAGCGGTGTGCCTCTGATCCCGGTAGCGCAAGGAATTCTAAGCCGTCTCGCCGACACTGTCACATCACAGGGGATACTAGCGGTTGCTAGAATCACCATGCAGGATGCTGAAACCCTCATAGGGTGTTCTATCGGCGAATTGCCGCTGATCCTGGTCTGTGACGAAATAAAGGACCCAGGTAATCTGGGTACGATCTTGAGAAGTGCGTGGGGATTTGGCGTGTCCCTTGTGGTGCTGCCGGAGGGTTGTGTCGATCTCTACAATCCAAAGGTTGTCCGGTCGGCCATGGGGGCCATTTTTCATGTCCCCGTTGCTATTTTTGAGAAATCTACCATTGAAGCGATAAGATGGCTCAGGGCTCACGGTATAGCCATCCTGGCATCGAGCCCCCATGCCAGGCGATATTGCCATCAATATGATTTCGTGCGTCCTGTCGCGATTGTGTTAGGAAACGAGGCCTGGGGAATCTCCCAGGAAATAGCAGAGGCTTCCGACGACATCGTCGCGATCCCTATGCCGGGCGGCAGCGAATCATTGAATGTAGCTGTGGCTACCTCGATAGTTCTCTATGAGGCCGCGAAACAGCGTCTTGTAAGGGGCGAGAGGCTGTGCTATAATTCAGTTTGACAGGGGCGGCCGTATCACCAGTAAAGGGGTGTTGGTCCCTATGTTTACAGCAGATTTTTTCTGGAGAATCTTCGAGGTGACCGGATCGATAAGGGCATATCTCATATACCGGCGTCTCAGAACGCAGTAGAAGATATGGTTTAGAATGCGTGCTGGCCCGCGACGGGCCCAGGGTCACAGCCTCGTCCCTTGACGTCCGGTTGTGACCTTTTTAGTATGATTGGGGTTTGTCGCGATGTTTACATGTCGTTTGATATTCATGCAGGAGGTTTTCCAGAATGCAACAGAAGGTAGCTGAGATCAAGGATAGGATGATCCGTGACATAGAAGCTGCTGGTTCGGCATCCCACTTAGAGGAGGTTAGACGCTCATATCTCGGTAAGAAGGGAATTATAACTCAGCTACTAAGAGGCCTGGGTCAGATCGACCCCGGCGAGAGACCTTTGGTGGGGCGCCTTGTCAATGAGCTCAAGGATCTATGTGAGGCCGAGCTCGCCAAACGTGAGCAAGAGATCAAGTCGCGGGAGGCGCAAGAGGCCCTTAAGAAGGAAACCCTTGACATATCTATGCCCGGTAGACGGGTCTGGGTTGGAAGGAAGCACCCACTTACCAGAGGCTTCGATGAACTCGCCAGGATCTTCAGCAGAATGGGATTTGAGGTTGTCAAAGGACCAGAAGTAGAGCTAGACTATTATAATTTTGAGGCGTTGAATACCCCGCCTGATCACCCTTCCCGTGACATCCAGGATACATTTTACGTGTCCCCGAAGGTCGTTCTCAGGACCCATACCTCACCAGTCCAAATCAGAACCATGGAGTCTCGAAAGCCTCCGATCCGTGTCATCGTTCCGGGCAGGGCGTACAGGGCCGATGCCACCGATGCTTCTCATTCGCCGGTTTTTCACCAACTTGAGGGATTGGCCGTTGATCGTGGCATAAAGTTTTCGGATCTCCGTGGCACACTTGCCGCCTGGGCGGTGGAGTTTTTCGGCCCCGAGACTCGTACGCGCTTCCGGCCGCATTTCTTCCCATTTACCGAGCCAAGCGCGGAGGTGGATGTAACATGTGTAATGTGCGGCGGTTCTGGTTGCCGGCTCTGTAAGGGAAGCGGATGGTTGGAAGTAATGGGGGCAGGCATGGTGCACCCAAAGGTCCTTGAAAACGTTGGATATGACCCGGGAGAGGTCAGCGGATTTGCTTTTGGCATGGGAGTAGATCGTCTTGTGATGCTGAAATATGGGATCAGCGATATTCGTTCTCTTCTTGAAAACGATATGCGCTTCTTGCAGAGTTTTTAACGCGCCTCGTGGCTAGATCTTAGGAGGTAGAGGAATGCGGGTTCCCCATGATTGGCTGATGGAATATGTTGAGTGTGACAGGGATCCTGACGAAATCGCAGAGCTCATGACCATGACTGGCACCAAGGTGGAATCCCTTGAGCGCGATGACTCGGGCAATATCGTATATGATCTTGAGATAACGCCTAACAGGCCTGATTGTCTGTCAGTCATAGGGGTTGCACGCGAAGTTGCAGCCGGGCTTGCGAAACCACTCAAGGTCGAGATTCCTGAGGTCGCTGGCAAGGGTGATAGCGTCGAGGATTACATTTCTGTAGAGATCCAGGATCCCGATTTGGCGCTGCGCTACATAGCAAGGATAATAAGAAATGTAAAGATCGGACCATCTCCGCTATGGCTTCAGCGTCGTCTCGAGGCATGTGGAATCCGACCCATATGCAATGCGGTCGATGTGACCAACTATGTCATGTTGGCCTGTGGTCAGCCGCTCCATGCTTTTGATTACAACATGGTGAAGGGTCGCAAGATCATAGTGAGGCGGGCGAGGCCCGGGGAAAGCATTGTCACCCTTGACGGTGAGACCAGGGAATTAAATGGAGAGAATCTTGTAATAGCTGATGCTGAAAGGCCGATAGCCTTGGCAGGGATAATAGGCGGGATGGATTCTGAGATCACCGATGATACATCTATCATTCTCCTAGAATCTGCTAATTTCCTTGGGCGCAACATATACAGGACATCCAAAAAGATGAAGCTCCGTACTGAAGCTTCGCTGAGATTTGACAAGGGACTTGATCCTGAACTCGCGATGATGGCTCAGAATATGGCGTGCGAGCTCTTCGAGAAATTGGGAGTTGGGGAGGTGGCTCGGGGCCTGGTGGATGTATATCCAGCGCCTGAGAAGAAGAGATTCTTCTCTCTCAGCGTTGATCGCGTCAACCACCTCCTGGGGACCCAGCTAGCCTCCAAAGAGATGATAGATATCTTATCAAGACTCGAGATACCTGCATCCGAATCCCGGTCAGGAAGTATCGAGATACAGATTCCTAGCTTCAGGCGCGACCTGGCGATAGAGGCAGATTTCGTGGAAGAGATTGCGCGTATCTATGGATATGAGCGCTTTCCTCTCACCATGCTGTCTGGATCGATTCCCGAGAGGATCAGGGGATTCAAGCAAGATCCCGAGGATATCTCTAGAGAGATCCTGTTAAGGCTGGGGCTGACCGAAGCCGTCACGTCGAGCCTGGTAGGCCAGTGGGCCCTTGACTTGATTCGCCTGCCTGAAAATCATCCGCTGAGGGAAGGAGTTAGGCTGGAGAACCCACTCGTGGAAGAACAGAGCATGCTCAGAACGACGTTGCTTCCCAATGTGATCGCGGTCTTGAAGGGCAATGCGGCCAAGGACGTATCAGATGTGCGTCTGTTTGAGCATGGCAAAGTTTATCTTCCTGAAGAAGGAAAGACATTGCCAAAAGAGAAGAGGTCTGTGGCTGGGGGCATAATGGGACTTGTAAGCCCGCCAACGTGGGGCGTTTCCGAACGTGATTTTGATTTCTATGATCTCAAGGGGATAGTTGAAGAGTACCTTGATGAGATGGGGGTAGAGGGATACTCCTTTGAGAGGACTCAGCATCCGGCGCTTCATCCCGGCAGGACTGCAGCTCTCATGATCGGTGGGAAATCAGTGGGAGTATTCGGGGAATTGCACCCTCAGATCCGCGAGGAATGCCATCTCCCCCATCGAGCATATGTCTTTGAGTTCGATTTTGACCTGATAGCTCAGTCCATTGTAGCCAGGGTCACAGCCAGGGAGGTCTCCAAGTTCCCTGAGGTGAGCAGGGATATTGCCTTCATCGTGAAGGAAGATGTGCCATACGCGCGTATTGACAATATAATTAGAGAGGCCGCCACGGATTTATTGGAGGATCTCAGGCTCTTCGATGTCTATACAGGGGCGCAGATCCCCAAGGGATATCGGAGCCTTGCCATCAGGATGGTCTTAAGGGCCAAAGATAGAACGCTCACAGATGAAGAGGCTAATGAGATTCGTGCAATGGTATCAAAGAGGCTTCAGGGGGAATGTGGGGCAGAAATAAGGGCATGAGCATATTGAGTGCCAGGGATTATCCGTGGGAGGTGAGGTCGGTGGCCAAGTCTTCAAGCGCCCAGACTCCGGCCGGTGGTCCCGAGGTTGCTCCTGTGAAAAAGTCCAGGGTTGCCGTGAGGATAATGTCAGATGAGTATACCATCGTGGGCGATGCCGATCCTGAATATATAAAAGAGTTGGCCGCTGAGGTAGATTCACGAATCCGCCAGGCTCTTGAAGCTAACCGAAAGCTTGCTCGCGCTCAGGCTGCGATCCTTACCTGTCTAAACATGGCTGATGAACTGCACAAGCTCAAGGCTCAGTATGAAGAGCTGGTTCAGCTCATAGAAGGCAAAAGGTAGCCTTTTATCATTCTTGACCAGCGTTTTCTGAGGACCGGGACGGTGAGGCAACCTTGGATTGGATAAGCATTCTCATATTGGTCATCTTGATCTTCTATGCTGCCAGCGGATTGAGGCAAGGACTCATCAGGCAGGTAATCCACATTTTCGGCATAGTGCTTGCCCTTCTTTTGGCCTTTCGTTATTTCGACGATGTCGGAAGCATAGTGGCTCAGTATGTGCCAATCTCTGCCGGGATTTCAGGGGTTGTGGGATTTGCCGTCATCATCCTTGCAGTATTGGTGATCGCCTCCCTGATAGGTCACCTTTGGTCGCGTCTTGCGCGCATGACTCCGCTTTCGATGCTGGATGCCGTGGGCGGAGCGGCCTTTGGCTTGTTGAAGGGCCTCATTCTGGTATGTATCACCCTTGTTTTGATCTCGGCATTGCCTTTCTCAGGTATTCGCTCTGCGATAGATGGATCTGCCATTGCCTCCGGCATCCTCTCCTATGCTCCAACCCTGTACAGCCGGATTGAAAGATCCTTGCCTGCTGACGCGCCTAGACTCATGATCACACCCGAGGGAATCAGGCTGCGACGCATAGACTTTCAGAAACTTGATGGGGCCACATGCGTGGCCTGCGGTGGTAAAGTGAGATTTGTGGGGATAGTCCAGAGAGGATACCTTAGCGCCCCTAAGTTTGTATGTACAAGATGCGGCCGGACTAGCGACGGGTGCCAGACATACCAAGGTTTTCATCTTATATATGACAAATGCCCTGTAGATGAGGCAAAGAAAGGATTTCGCATCGACTGCAAAGTATGGCCAAACAATAGATTCGTTTCACCGCGGGGGCCATGCCCCGTATGCGGCGCGACATTAGACAGGCGTGACCTTAGGTAGAAAAGGATGGTGCGATGTATGGATACAGAAACACTGGTTGTCGGAATACTCATGTTTGCCGTTTTGATTGCAGGGATCTATTTTGCCAACAAGGTAGACAAGCTGGTAAAGGCGCAAAAGGAATCTGAAGCTAGAGAAAGGGAGAAAGAAGGGGCTCGCCGGGGCATGCCCGCGCAAAAGCCGCGGCGTCCGGGGCGTTAGGATTGAAGGGCGATGACAGAAAATCTTCAGATCGCGGCCATTTTTCGTACCATTGCAGACCTTTTGGAGATTAAAGGTGAAAACCCGTTCAAGGCCAGGGCATATCGCCGGGCCGCGGATAGACTGGAAGGGCTTTCTGAGCCGGTCTCAGCTCTCATTCCTCAGGGTAAGTTGAGGCAGCTGGACGGGATAGGTGAGGCGATCGCAAAAAAGATAGAGGAATTTGTCTCTACGGGCCGGTTAGCCTATTACGAAAATCTCAAGGCCGAGGTCCCACCTGGATTACTTGAAATCCTTGACATCCCGGGGGTCGGTCCGAGGACAGCCCGGAAGATCCATCTTTCGCTGGGCATCTCAGGTATCGATGCCCTCGAGGCTGCGGCAAAGGCGGGCAAAATCAGGCATCTGCCTGGGATGGGGGTGAAGACGGAGCAAAATATCCTCCATGGGATACAGCTTCTCAGGGGAAAGACCGGGCGAATTCCAATCGGTATGGCACTCCCTGCGGCAGTGGGTCTTGAAGAGGCGATCAAGAAACTCCATGGGGTGGAAGAGGCCAGAGTCGCCGGAAGTATCAGGCGTATGAAGGAAACCGCCGGGGATATAGATGTAGTTATCGCTACTACTGACCCCGCTGCTATTTTGCAATCCATCGTCCAACTGGAGCCTATTCGCGAAACATTATCCCTCGGAGATACGAGGGCCAGGGTGATGACCCGAGAAGGCATCGAGGCCGACCTCTGGGCTGTGAAACCGGCTGAGTTTTATGCCGCGCTTCATCATGCTACCGGCTCAAAAGCGCACAACGTGAGGCTGCGGACCCTGGCGCATGAGCATGGGCTGAAATTGAACGAATATGGCCTTTTTCGTGAAGATGGCGCCAAGATATCTATAAACCACGAAGAGGATATTTACGAGATCCTAGGCTTAGAATATATAATCCCCGAGATGAGGGAAGACTCTGGAGAAATTGAAGCCGCTCTCGATCACTCCTTGCCAATTGCGATAGACCCCCTGGATATAAAGGGAGATCTGCACATGCATACCAACTGGAGTGACGGCATCTCTACCATCGAAGAGATGGTAGAGGCTGCCCGAAGGCGCGGCTATTCCTATCTCGCCATTTGTGATCATTCCAAATCTCTGGGAATAGCCCGGGGATTGAGTGATGAGGACATCATGAAGCAGGCGGATTACATTCGTCGCTTGAATGATCGGATCCATGGGATCCGGGTCCTTGCCGGGATTGAGGTTGATATTAGAAAAGATGGCACCCTCGACTACCCCGATGAAATCTTGTCACAGCTAGATATCGTGGTGGCGTCGATTCATTCTGGCTTCCGGCAGGAGAAGGATATCATGACACAGAGGATAATCACCGCGATTCGCAACAAGAATGTAGATATCCTGGCTCATCCTACAGGCAGGCTTCTGGGAAGACGCGAGCCGTATGATGTTGATATGGAAGCCGTGCTTCGCGAAGCCGCCGCTTCGGGCACCATTCTCGAGATCAATTCCTACCCCGATCGCCTCGACCTCTCAGATATATGGGCGAGAAGGGCTGCCGGCTACGGAATAAAAATCTCCATAGATACAGATGCTCACGCCCCTGATCAACTGTCCTACATTGCCTTCGGTGTCAGCGTAGCAAGGCGGGCCTGGCTCACAATTGAAAATGTGGTAAATTCCTGGCCCTATGAAAAGCTCAAGACCTACCTTGACAAAACCATCTCCGAATAAAGCCTCCTCTTACACCCAATACTATGTTAGAATCTATACCTTGCGGGTGAAAAGTCGATTTGGCAATAGTCGGAAAAGCAATTTTCATGTACCTCTTCGTCCTTCTGATAATACGTCTCATGGGAAAGCGTGAGGTGGGGCAGCTTTCGCCCTTTGACCTCGTGGTCGCAATAATGATCGCTGACCTGGCAGCGCTTCCTTTAGAAGAACGGCATATCAAGATCAGTGAAGCAGTAATACCAATCATTGTGCTCACTGTTCTTGAGGTAGGGATGGCATATACCAGTCTTAAGAGCAGTCGAGCTCGCAACATAATCGTCGGTGAGCCGACGGTGGTCATCGAGAATGGGCGGATCCTGGAAGGGAATCTGAAGAAGCTCAGGTATAACCTCAACGATCTCCTGGCGCAGTTGAGGGAAAAGGATGTTCATAATATAGCTGATGTGGAATATGCCATCCTGGAGACGTCCGGTAAGTTGTCGGTCCTCAAAAAATCGCAAAAGCGGCCAGTGACTCCTGAAGATCTCAAGATACCCACTTCCTATGAAGGAGTGCCGTTTCCCCTCATTGTAGACGGGGAGATCAACTATGAGAACCTAAATCGGCTGAATCTAACGATAAAATGGCTTCAAGATGAATTGCACAAACACGGCTGTGACTCCCCACGGGATGTACTTTATGCCTCCATGGACAGCCAGGGGAACCTTTATGTTTCGTTGAAGCAATCAGCGGAGTTCAGGAGGGCGCAACTGGACCAGCGCTAGGAAGAAAAGGGAGCATCGGTTCTATAGAAGGAGGCATTGGGGGCGGATGTTCCTCTGATTAGTGCCATAGAGGAGGCTCATGAATGGAAAGGAGGTCTATCTGTGGAGCTGTCAAAAGATTTCAAGGAACGATATGTAAAAACTTTACAGGGGCGGGAATTCATTGTCTATGGAGGTCTTCTTGACCTGGCCCGCCATGCTGGTCTCAGGAGGATAACCACAAACATCGTCCAGATCCCTAACGCTGAAAATGGGATGTATGCTGTTGTCGAGGCAGAAGTGGAGACAGGAAATGGCGTTTTCAAGGAGGTAGGCGATGCCTCTCCTTCCAGTGTGAATAGGACCATCCTGCCTCATATCCTGCGCATGGCGGCCACAAGGGCTAAGGCTCGAGCGCTGAGGGACGCTGTCGGGGTGGACCTGGTGGCTCTCGAGGAGCTTGGCGATGCTTTGCCGGAAGATGATATTCCTTCACCGCCCAGACCCGAAGAAATTGTGATCGGATTTGGCAAATATGCCAAGAAAACTCTCGGCCAGATCCTGGATATGGATCGTGGCTATATTGAATGGTTGAGAGATAATGCTAGGGATGAGATCGTGCGAAAGGCAGCAAGGGACCTGCTGTCAAATAGGCCAAATGAGCCTGAAGATGATATAGAAAAATTGAGAGGCCGTGCGGCACATGCCCCGCATGAACTTATTCACGAGGATTCCCGAGATCAATTTCCTCAGTAACCTCCCAACCCCGCCCGTGACGGTGTCGCCAGGCCACGCCGTGTTCCTTCCCTTGACAGCGAGCTAATTCTGAATTAGATTACTCTTGTCATCAAGGGGGGATGAATGTGGATAGGCAGGGCGAGACAATAATGGACTCAAGGACCATTGAAGTCCTTGAATTTAGAAAGATCCTTTCCATGCTTGCTGCAGAGGCTGCATCTTCCCTGGGGAAAGAGCTGGCCATGTCTCTGACTCCCCGCGCGAGGCTTGAAGAGGTTCAGCTTCTTCAAAGAGAGACTACTGAGGCGAGAAGGGCCATGGAAGAAGCGGGGGAGCCTCCGCTCGGCGGCATACATGATATCCGCTCTTCACTCGGCCGCGCAAAAACTGGCGCTATTTTGGATCCCCGCAGTCTCCTAGATATCTTGAGCACCATTGAAGGGGGCGCACGCCTCAAAGATTATCTCGAAGATCTGCCTGAGGAATTTCAAATCCTCAAGGAGTATGGCAGAAAAATCATGAGATTCAGGGAACTTGAGAATAGAATATACGGCGCCATTTCTGAAAATGGAGAGATACTTGACTCTGCATCCCCTGAACTCCGCCGCATCAGGGCGGAGATACGATCTACCGAATGGCGTATCCGTGACAGGCTTGATTCAATGGTGAGATCTACTGACACGCAAAGATATTTGCAGGAACCCATAGTCACGATGCGGGACGGGAGATTCGTGCTTCCGGTGCGCCAGGAATTCAAGTCCCAGATTCCGGGCATAATTCATGATCAGTCGGCAAGTGGCGCTACTTTGTTTATAGAACCCATGGAGATCGTGGCGCTCAACAACCATCTTCGCGAACTCGATGGTAAGGAACGGGACGAGATCGACAAAATACTGAGTGAACTCTCCACCAGAGTTGGTGGCCAGGCAGAAGACATAGGAGCAACTGTGGAAACTCTTGCGCAGCTGGATTTCATTTTCGCTAGAGGGCGCCTTTCCAGCAAGATGGCTGCTACCCCGCCCTCCTTGAATATAGGCGGCCATTTTAATTTAGTGAAGGCAAGGCATCCACTGCTTGGCAAAGACGCGGTCCCTGTAAGCCCCCACCTTGGCCGAGATTTCAGGACAATGGTCATAACCGGGCCGAATACAGGCGGGAAGACTGTCACATTGAAAACGATAGGGCTTCTTCACTTGATGGCCCAGGCGGGCCTTCATGTGCCAGCGAGTTCAGGGACAGAGATCGCTGTATGGAAGAGGATCTTTGCCGACATCGGCGACGAGCAAAGCATCGAGCAAAATCTGAGCACGTTTTCCGGCCATATGGTGCATATATCCAATATCCTCAGGGAAGCGGATGAAAATACTCTAGTCTTGCTGGATGAACTCGGCGCTGGCACTGATCCTGCCGAAGGGGCCAATCTTGGCCGCGCTATCCTTGAATATCTTCATGAGAAGGGATGCAGGACTGTGGCCACTACCCATTATGGGGAACTGAAGGTCTTTGCCTATAAGACCCCGGGGGTCATCAATGCATCGACAGAATTTGATGAGGAAACGTTGAGGCCCACTTTCAGGCTTCTGGTTGGTGTGCCGGGGCGGAGCAGCGCCATTGCTATAGCGCGGCGTCTTGGCCTCCCTGAGAGGGTCACTGCTAGAGCTGGAGAACTCATGGGTGAAGAAGGTGTTAAGCAGGATTCCATAATATCTGAGCTGCTGGAAGATAGACGCAAGGCCGAGCTCCTGAGGCAAGAGAGTGAAGCCATGTTTAGTGATGCGTTCAGGACTATAGAATCAGCCAGACGCGAATTGACCCGAGCGCGGCAGGAGAGATCTGAGATCCTCGAGAAGGCAAGAGATGAGGCAAATAGGCTCTTGCGGAAGGCGCGTCTCGAGGCCGAGCAAGTCATAGATGAATTGAAGTCCATGCGCAAACAGATTAGTTCAGGGGGAACTGCCCAGCATTCTCTCGATGATGCCATTCGTCGTGCCCGTGAGAATGTCAAGAGCCTGAGACAGATAAGTGACACTATCGAATCGGAAGAAGGATATGAGGATTTGTCACAGGCTACAGCTCCAGCAGATGCCGAGTCTCTGAAGCCTGGCGCTCTGGTGTTCATCCCAAGATTCGGAAAGAAGGGCCTTGTATTGCGTTCACCAGACGATGACGGCAGGGTGGAGATCCAGGTCGGAGTGATAAGGACCTCTGTTCTCGTATCCGACCTCAAAGTCTGGCGGGATGACAAAATTCCGCGTGATATGGATACGGGAGGCAAACAGGGAGCGAAAATGCTGGACCGGGTGTCTCTCGAAAAAGCCAGGACTATACCGACAGAGCTTGATCTCCGAGGCCTTACGGCAGATGAAGCCTTATTGAAGTTAGAGAAATACTTGGATGACCTTTTGCTGGCTGGGCTTACGAAAGCGAGGATAATCCATGGCAAGGGCACAGGGGCTTTGAGACAAGCCGTGAGGGAAAAATTGAAAACCCTGCCCCACGTCACGGACTTTAGATTCGGAGAACAGGGCGAGGGCGGGGATGGGGTCACTGTTGTGACGATTGGCTAGACTGGTCTGCTGGATATGACCCACCGGGCGGCACCTGGGGCCCATAACGCGCCGCCTGGGATCCGTCAGATGGCGATTGCGACCCATTTGTTGGCAGCATCTCCGCGGCCTGCGGCGGCTCATGGTTACCTCCTCCCTCGGCTGTTGGCCCGGTGGCGCCAGCCGGTCTTGCGCCTTGATGTATATCACAGTATTCCCTTGGAATCTTGCTAGATATATCTATGGTTCCATCCGGCAGCATCTCGGCACCTGATTCTTTGAGGTAGGTTTTTGTCACGACCTTGTCTTCCGGGCAGGCACCGGTCGCCAGCTTGCCTGATTCTGTACATATCCTAGCCGTGATGAAGGCGCCGTGGATGTTACAAAAGGTGGTTGGCTCCGTGCCCTTGATGAAGACCTCTTTTGTCACATTCGGACATTGTGGCGTGGCCAGGAGCCCTGAATCTTTGCATATAGATACACCCACATCGATCCCCGCGGGCACTGGAAAGTCCCGGGGTGGGGTTTTCCTTAGCGCGGATTTCATGAATATCCCCCAGATTTGTGCCGCCCTTGAACTGCCGATTGCGGTGCCTCTATAGATCAGAGGTCTAGATTGTATATCATTGCCTATCCACACTGCCGCCACCAAATCTGGAGTATATCCAACAAACCAGGCATTTGTATTGTCACTAGTTGTACCCGTCTTGCCCGCCGCGGGTCGGTCAATGTTGGCTGCCTTACCCGTCCCTCGTTCGATGACACCCTTGAGCATATCAGTCATTATATAGGCCGTCTTCTCATCGAGTACCGCTCGCCTTACCGGATGGTATTCCTCCAGCACATTTCCGTCCGGGTCCTGCACTTTCAGGATAGAGATTGGTTCCGCCAGTATGCCGCCTGAGGCAAGGACCGCGTACGCCCTGGCCATTTCAAGAGGAGTCACGCCCCGGGTGAGCCCGCCGAGCACTAGAGAAAGATTCCGATCATTGTGGCTTCCTGACTCAACGAGGCTTGTAATGCCCATACGTTTGGCATATTCGATGCCAGTGGATACGCCTATTTCATCGAGGAGCTTCACTGCCACGACGTTTACCGATTGTTCAAGGGCCTGTCGTAAAGGAATGGGCCCGCGGAATTTGTTGTCGTAGTTCTTCGGTTTCCATGGCGTGGAAGAACCAGATACAGCATATTCAACTGGTGAATCTATCATGATGGTGGCAGGGGTATAACCCTTGTCGATGGCAGCGGTATAGATGAATGGCTTGAATGCTGAACCAGGTTGCCGATAGGATTGGACAGCTCTGTTGAATTTGTCCTCCCCGCGACCTCCTACCATAGCCTTTATGTAACCTGTTGAAGGATCGATGGCAACTAGCGCTCCTTGTGGCTGGGTCAGGCCTTTTGAGTCCTTCCTGCCCGATGGCAGGTTATCATTTAAGGCCTTCTCCGCAACTTTTTGCATGTCAAGATCAAGGGTGGTATAGACTTTGAGCCCACCTTTATACACTCTGTCTTGTCCATATTGTTCGAGAAGGTGCTGGAGTATGTAGTCTATGAAGTAGGCGGCATGTCTCTTGTTGGGCTTGAGCCCAGCCAGCCTTATGGGCGCCCTGCTCGCATCTGCTTCATCTTGGGCTGTTATATACCCCTGTTCTCTCATCTTGGCCAGCACCGTGTCACGACGATTCCTGGCGGCTTCTAGGTTTTCGTACGGGGAATAATAGTTTGGACCCCGTGGTAACCCCGCCAGGAGAGCGCATTCAGGCAATGTAAGATCACGAACGTGTTTTCCGAAATAAAGCTGGCTTGCAGCCTCAACCCCATAGGCCCCGTGGCCCAGATAGATCTCGTTCAGATAGAGTTCCAGGATTTGGTCTTTGGTATATCTTCTTTCAAGCTGGATTGCATACAGTACCTCTTGGAGCTTTCGTGTAAATGTCTTATTTAGGGTCAAGAAGGCGTTTCTAGCCAATTGCATGGTTATGGTGCTCGCCCCCTGCACCAGCCCGGCATGGCGAATGTCCGCGACAATGGCCCTTGCCACAGCTATGACGTCTATACCATGGTGCTCGTAAAAACGGGAATCCTCTGTAGCAATGATGGCATTCCTGAGGTTCTTCGGTATTTCAGATAGAGGCACCCAGGTACGATTTTCTACATAGAGGCGGGTTATAAGCCTGCCGTTTATATCATATATCATGGTTGATTCACTAGGGCGATACTCTATGTCCTCCGGTCTGGGCATATTTTTGAGCGCCCCGGCTACGATTCCTATGGCACTGCCTATCGTGAATGATACCGTTAGAAAGGCGACTATAGAAATACCTAGAACCAGGTTTCTGATGAGTCTTACCATGGTAGCGGCGGCTTTGACGCCTAACACCTCTTATCCCCTTGTTTCTTATACAATTATATCATACATAACAGCCTTTACCTATGTGGGGCAATTGACCCTTGAAGAATTTACATGTTATACTCTTCGCGAGAATACAAGGAAGAGGCGAAATAGATGAGTCCGGAAAAGCAACTCGGCATCTTGAAACAAGGAGCTGCTGAAATAATCAACGAAGAGGATTTGCTGACAAAACTCAAGGATTCGGAGAAGAGTGGTCGCCCGCTCAGGGTGAAGCTTGGGTTGGATCCGTCTGCTCCTGATATCCACCTAGGTCACGCTGTGGTACTGCGCAAGATGAGGCAATTTCAGGATCTCGGACATGAAGCGATATTAGTGGTGGGGGATTTTACCGGTCGGATCGGGGATCCCACTGGAAAGTCTGAGACAAGGCGCCAGCTCTCATCTGAAGAAGTGGCCAGGAATGCGAGGACATATCAGGAGCAAGCTTTTAAGATACTGGACCCGGAAAGGACCAGGATCGTCTTTAACAGTGAATGGCTTGCTAGATTGACTTTTGAAGATATCATAAAGATGGCTTCAACCTATACTGTCGCCAGAATGCTGGAGCGTGAAGAATTCTCTATGAGGTTCCAGCAAGAGAAGCCTATATATATTCATGAATTTTTCTATCCTTTCATGCAGGCATATGATTCTGTCGCCCTGAATGCTGACGTGGAACTGGGGGCCACGGAGCAGAAGTTCAACATACTTATGGGCAGACATCTTCAGAAGGAATATGGCCAGGAGCCTCAAGTAGCGATGCTCATGCCGATCCTAGTTGGCATCGATGGTAAACAAAAGATGAGTAAGAGCCTGGGGAATTATATCGGGGTATCTGAAGCACCCGAGGAGATCTACGGAAAAGTCATGTCGTTGCCAGATGATGTCATGGCCGATTATTTTGAACTCGCAAGTGGTCTTCCGCATGAGGATGTGCATCATATAACCCGATCATTATCCAAAGCGGAGATTCACCCAAGAGATGCCAAAAGGTATCTCG
This sequence comes from Bacillota bacterium, assembly GCA_013178415.1. Taxonomy (NCBI): domain Bacteria; kingdom Bacillati; phylum Bacillota; species Bacillota bacterium. The sequence goes on from JABLXA010000007.1 coordinate 33,254, forward strand.
CTTTCACCATAACTGCTCTCTATCATGGCAAGGCCGCAGCAGAGAAGGCCCAGGAACAGTTTGACCTTGTATTTAGGCAGGGGGATGTTCCGGAGGAGATACCCGAGGTCAGAGTGCCATCTAGCGAGTCCAAGGACGGGAGGATCTGGGTGGCAAGGCTTCTTGCTTTGGCTGGCCTTGCACCAAGCAACAGCGAGGGGAAGCGCTTGATAGCGCAAGGGGCTGTCTCTATTGACGGAGAGAAACTCTCGGACCCTATGGCGGAGGTATCCATAGGAAGAGATGGGCTGCTGTTGAAGGTCGGAAAGAGAAGGTTCGCCCGGATATTTCCGAGCGGGGGTTGACTTTCTTCACATCCTGGTCTGCAGCCGCATAAGATGATGTGATAGGCAATTTCCGACGAGCGGTGAAGGCCATGATGTCAGATCTTCGCTGGTACATCACGCGTTGGCTCCGGTCCTGTGGCTTTTATGGGATCTCGAGTCTATTCTCCGGGCGGCCGCCGTTGGCATCAAGATATGCGCCTGTTCCAGGGCGAAACGGTTTTTCGGTCACCATGTCGCGGGCCGAGAGGATAGCGCTGCGCGGAATTCGTCTTGTTATAGTCTTGAGCCTTATTGTATTCATTGGTCTTATAATCTTCATGATAGTGGATCGTCGTCTGATGCCGACTCTGCACCAGATTGCCGAGGTGCGAGCTAGAGTTGTTGCGACGGAGGCTATCAATGACGCTATAAGCAAGAAAATCGCTGGCACCATCAAATGGGAGGATCTCTATGCCTTGAGGCCCGACAGCCGCGGCCGTGTAGTTCTCGTGCAGCCTAATACAGCTGAACTCAGCCGCCTGACTTCCGATGTATCCATTGCTGTGCAGGAAAACCTGAAGAAGGCTACTGAGGATGTCATCCGCATTCCTCTCGGTCAGGCCCTTGGCAGTCAGATTCTAGCAAACATGGGGCCCAGAATCCCCATCAGGATAGCTTTGATAGGCAGCGTGAAAACAAGCATCCTGAGCAGATTTGAGGAAGCGGGGATAAATCAGATAAGGCATCTCATATACGTCAATGTATCGAGTACCATTCAGGTCGTGGTCCCGCTTGTCAGCACCATCGTTGAGGTGACGAATCAGGCTCCACTGACCGAGGTAATCATCAATGGCGAGGTGCCCATGGTCTATGTGAGGGATGGATTGGGCTCAGGGTCGATTTCAGGCGGGCAAGATCAAAATCAGAAATCAGATTGAGAACTCAGATTAGCCGTCATGGCTGCATGGCTGAATTTGGGCGCTGTGCGGGAGCCCAATTTGACACATATGAGGGGGCGAGACGCCCCCTCACACCAGATTGACCATCTGATCTGGCCGTTTTCCTTATTCATTAATAGTCCATGCCGCCTCCCGGAGGATATGGCGGAGCGGGCGTCTCCTTCTTGGGGATGTCCGCTATGATAGCCTCGGTGGTGAGCAGCATGGAGGCTATGCTGGCCGCATTCTGGAGGGCAGATCGTGTCACCTTCACAGGATCCACGATACCTGCCTTGACAAGGTCTACATATTCCTCTGTGATGGCGTTCAGGCCGAACCCGGGCTTCTTTTCATTTCTGATGCGCTCCACTACTACAGAGCCTTCAAGACCGGCGTTGTTGGCAATCGTCTTGAGGGGCTCCTCCAGCGCTTTCTTTACGATCATCACGCCGACCCTCTCATCGCCGGTAACATCGATCTTATCCAGGGCCGGGGCGATATTTACGAGGGTTGTTCCTCCACCAGCGACGATACCTTCCTCTACGGCCGCTCTGGTGGCAGCCAGGGCATCTTCGATACGATGCTTCTTCTCCTTGAGCTCGGTCTCAGTAGAGGCTCCAACCCTGATGATGGCTACGCCTCCCGCCAGCTTGGCAAGGCGTTCCTGCAGTTTCTCGCGGTCATAATCAGAATCTGTCTCTTCTATCTGTTTCTTGATCTGGGCGATGCGGCCTTTTATCTTGTCGGTGTCGCCTCTGCCCTCAACGATTGTGGTCTTCTCACGGGTGACCTTGACCGTCTTGGCCTGGCCGAGCATGTCTAGATCGATCTTTTCAAGTTTTACGCCGAGATCTTCAGAGATGAAAGTGCCTCCCGTCAGTATTGCAATATCCTGGAGCATCTCCTTTCGCCTGTCGCCAAAGCCAGGAGCCTTCACAGCAGCGCAGGATAGCACGCCACGCAGCTTGTTGACTACCAGGGTAGCCAGGGCTTCGCCCTCAACGTCCTCCGCGATGATAAGGAGGGGCTTGCCTGTCCGCGCTACTTTCTCGAGGAGTGGGAGCATATCTGTTATATTGCTGATCTTCTTCTCGTGAATCAGGATATAGGGGTCTTCCAGGACCGCCTCCATAGCCTCGGAGTTGGTCACGAAGTATGGAGAAATATAGCCTTTATCGAACTCCATACCCTCGACTTTTTCTACGGTGATCTCAATACCTTTGGACTCCTCCACGGTGATGACACCGTCTTTGCCCACCATTTCCATTGCTTCGGCTATTTTTTCGCCAATGGCCGGATCATTGCCTGCAATGGAAGCCACATGGGCGATGTCTTGTTTGCCCTCAACGGGAATCGCCAGTTTTTTGAGTTCCTCTACAGCCACGTCAACGGCTTTGTCGATCCCCTTCTTTACAAACATGGGATTGGCGCCCGCGGCTACATTCTTGAGACCCTCAACCATTATGGCCTGAGCCAGGACCGTGGCAGTGGTTGTTCCATCTCCTGCCACATCGTTCGTCTTGGATGCGACCTCACGGCAAAGCTGGGCTCCCATGTTCTCATAAGGATCTTCCAATTCTATCTCCTTGGCCACTGTCACGCCATCCTTGGTTATGACGGGTGACCCAAACTTCCGCTCGAGCACCACATTCCTGCCCTTAGGGCCGAGGGTGACCTTGACGGCAGATGCTACGGTGTTGACTCCTCTTTCAAGGGCACGCCGGGCTTCCTCATCGAAAGCTAATTGCTTAGCACCCATTTATGTAGTACCTCCCTTTTCTCCTTGATCTAGAAACTCAATGATTCGATGACATGGAATGAGACTCTATAGAGAGATCAAATACGCTGGACGAGATCCCCATCTATTTTATGGCGAGAATGTCACTTTGCCTCAGGATGATATACTCCTCGCCATCGATCTTGACCTCGGTTCCGCCATACTTGGCGAAGATGATTTTGTCGCCAGGTTTTACGTCCATGGGCGCCCTCTGGCCATTATCAAGAAGTTTGCCGGGACCCACGGCGATAACCTCACCTTCTTGAGGCCTTTCTTTGGCAGTATCTGGAAGAACAATACCGCCCTTGGATCGCTCTTCTTCGGTCTTTGCCTTGACTACCACTCTATCCTCCAGTGGTTTTATCATTACTTTTTGTACCTCCTTTACCTGGAAATGTAGGGGACCTTTTGGTGACTCTTGTTAGCACTCGCCTTAGGTGAGTGCTAACAATCCGTACACAATAATATCCATGGAGAATTCTCTTGTCAATAGGACAGCACATAAAATCTTTGAAAAAACTCTACGGGATGCGCGATTCAGACAGCCCCTCCAGCAATTTCAAGAGCTCTTCTTCCCCCGACACGACAATGCCCTTCTCCAAATCTTCTCGTTCTGCTGGAGGGAGGCCGGAGACTGGGATCTGTGTGATGGACTTGACCTGGCACCTGGCGGCGGGAGTGCCATAAAAGACGGCTACAAACCCATCTTTGACACCGACATACATGGTCCGGCGACATTTGGGAGACATGCCCGGACGATGAGACTCAAGGATCACGCGCCCGGGGGAAAACTCGACAATATTCCAATCCTTACATTCTGTTTTCAATCCTTCTCGGTCGAGCCCTATCATCTCGGGTGGGGCATCGCGGCTTTCTACTTCCTCATGGCCACATTCATATATGACTCTGGTTACCACAATGGTGTCTTTGCCTATCGTGGCGCCAGTCGCTGCCTTCCCGGCCGCTCCATCGAGCGGAGTCGCTGCCTTGGTATTTGATGATTTCCCGGCCTTCAGATACTGAGTTATCCGGTCCCTGGCACTCTGAACCGTCTGTTGCTGCTGGTAGCTCAGCCATGAATACGAAAGACTGGCGGATACAAGGGCGACCAGCGCCAAAAGTAAAATAGTCTTGAACCGCGAAAGCACAGGGTAATCCTCCTCTGGTGAAATCAGGAAACCAGTTCATGTCTGATGAATCAAATATAGATTACCCTGATCGCGACAAAATATACCCTCTTTATGAAACTCCTGGTATATCCTTCGTAGCCGTGGCAAAGACCATATCAGGCTCCGGCCAGTTGTTCCATCTCTTCGTCGGGTATGTCGAAGTTTGCATAGACCTTGCTTACATCATCATGATCCTCTAGATCCTCCACAAGGGCCAGCACCTGCTGGGCCTCTTTACCTGTGGTCCTTACGGTAGTCTTGGGCACCATGGTGATCTCTGCCTTATCAAAGGGGATACCGTTTCTCTTGAGATATTCACATACTTCATTGAGATCATCGGGCTGAGTAGTGATCTCCGCTATGCCGTCTTCCACCTTGAGGTCGAGGGCTCCCGCCTCGATGGCGTGTGCCATGAGCTCATCCTCGGTCTTCCCAGAAGAAGCGAGATCAATGGAGATAACCCCGACTCTATCGAAGAGCCATGCAACACAGCCAGATTCACCCAGGTTTCCCCCGTGGCGCGCAAAGATGTGTCTTATGTCAGAAGCGGAGCGATTTTTGTTGTCGGTGAGGACGTCCAACATTATAGCTACGCCCCCCGGACCATAGCCCTCGTAGCTGAGTTGCTCGTAATTCTGGTCTTCCCCTGATGCTCCGGCTCCTCTCTTGATGGCCCGCATGATGCTGTCATTTGACATATTGACAGACCGGGCCTTTTCGATCGCCATGCGGAGCTTGAAGTTAGCCTCCGGATCCCCACCGCCCTGTCTTGCGGCCACTATGATCTCCCTGGCTACTTTGGTGAATATCTTCCCCTTTTCGGCATCAGCCTTGGCCTTCTTATGCTTGATATTCGCCCACTTTGAATGTCCCGACATAGTCATCCCCTCCTCGCCCGTCTTTAAATTTTAGCACAATAACGGGCGAATTTGAAGGGAGATCATTTCTTAAGAGGTCATTTCTTAAATGGGGAATTTTCCTGGGATTTGGCGATCTTGCTAGTGAGATACCTGTAGACTCCGGCAATGATGAAAATGGAGAACCACCCGGGCACTATCTTTCCAATTATAAGAAAATCGTATAACCCGTGCAGAAGGACCGCCGTGCCGAGCCCGCGCGTCAGTAAAGCAGGAGCCATATCAGCCTGGAATTTGGCTCTGGCCAGGTAATAACCGGAAATACCGGAAAATGAAGCATGGGCAAGGCAGGTAACGAAGGCTCTGATCAAACCCACTGTGATACCGAATGAGGCAGCATACAGAAGGTTTTCCGCCGCAGCAAAGCCTAGACCGGAGGAGACCGAATAGACTATTCCATCCATCAGTTCATTGAATTCATGGGAGTCGTAAGCTGCCAATTTCACGGCCAATAGCTTCACCGATTCTTCGGCGACACCCACGACAAAAATGGTCACAAGGGCGAGACTGAATAGGTTCGCAGGTCCCATCTGGGTAAATCTTCTAAATGGCATCTCTATCAAGATCGCGGGGAAAACCGCTATCGCCCCGTATATGAAAGACTTCAGGATGAGGGACTTGGGTTCAGGTTCATATTTATCCTGGCGATAGAAATACGTTACCCATAGGATGCCTGGCACAAGTGATACCAAGGTTAATGCAAAAAGGTCAGGATTAGGATCTGACAATTCCATTCACTCCTAGCTATTCAAATGCTCTCTTCCAAGTAACTGAGCGGAGCTCCAAGCTGTCTACTCAGGAGAGTATGGTAGCCATCTCTCTGAGAGATGCGGCACTGGCAATCACTTGATCCGGGAAGTATGATCCATTTTCGGGCTCCTACTTAGCTTTGCTTTGGATCATGGAAATGATACAATAATCATTAGATGCAGAAGAACCTTATCTTGTCATCGATCACGTCCGGGCAGGTGGAGACATGATTGTGATGGGCATTGATCCAGGTACAGCCTCGACCGGCTATGGGGTTATAGAAAGCTTCGGGGGGCGCTTGGCCTGTTTGGACTATGGATGCATTCGCACCGGCTCGAATATGTCCTCGTCCCGCCGGCTGGAAACCATTTACGCTGCGGTTTCGCGATTGATATCCAGTTACTCACCGGAGGTGATCGCGGTTGAGGAATTGTTCTTCAACAGGAATGCAAAGACCGCGCTGAAAGTAGGAGAGTCGCGGGGGGTTGTGATACTCGCCGCTGTAAGACATAGTATCCGTGTGGCAGAATATACGCCTCTCCAGATAAAGCAGGCTATAACAGGATATGGTCGGGCGTCCAAAAGCCAGATACAAAGGATGATAAAGCTGCTCTTAAATCTGGAGTCTGTTCCTTCGCCCGACGACACTGCAGATGCCCTGGCTTGCGCCATCTGTCACATTCACTCTGATAGCAGGCTTGGGAATTTGGATCGGGCGTTGGAGGCCGACAGGAGAGAGGGATGCTTGGGTGATGGCCGGGAATTGACGGGCATGCTGAAGAGTGGAGAGAATCAGGGATGATATCATACATCAAGGGTAAGGTCGTGGAGTCTGGTCCCGGATATGTAGTTCTTGAGACCGGAGGGATCGGCTATCATATAGAGGTCCCTGCTACGGTACCCATTTCGGAACAGCGCCAGGGGTACGACATGAGGCTTTTCGTATGTCTCATGATTCGTGACGAAAGCATCGTGCTATACGGTTTCCCTTCGAGGGAGGAAGAAAAGCTCTTCAGAGAACTCATTTCAGTTAGCGGTGTAGGCCCCAAGGCGGCAATGAATATCCTCTCAGCCATGGATGTCGAATCCTTCAAGGTTGCGATATCACGAGAGGATACCCCGGCATTGACTAGGATATCTGGCATTGGCGCCAAGACTGCCAAGCGGCTCATTCTTGAATTGAAAGAACGCCTGTCGCGCATTGGCGCCAAGGCAGGGGGGTCTGGAGAGACGGGAGAGGGACAGGCTACCCGGCTGGAGATAGAGAATGAAGCTATTCAAGCCCTCGTCTCCTTGGGATATCAATATTCAGAAGCTCGAGGCGCCGTAATCTCAGCCATTTCCGAAAACAATCTCCCGGCGGATACCGGGGAACTGGTGAAACTGGCTCTACGCGCCCTTTCAAGACATTGATATCTTATGAGGTCGGATCTATTTTGCATTTACACTCATATATACTTGATCGACATCTTTTGAGGAGGATATAGCTTATAATGGCAGAGGAACGGGTGATTTCCCCATTAGCCAGGGACGAAGATCTTGCGGCGGACCAGAGTTTGAGGCCGCGATGGTTAAGCGAATATATAGGTCAGAATTCTCTCAAAGAGAACCTTTCGATCTATATCCAGGCAGCACGTGAACGTGGGGAGCCCCTAGACCATGTTTTGCTATATGGCCCGCCTGGGCTGGGCAAGACCACTATGGCCCATATCATCGCTCATGAACTGGCGGTCGGCATAAGGGTGACTTCGGGACCTGCGATCGAGCGGCCGGGGGATATGGCTGCCATTCTCACAAATCTCAGCCCCGGGGATGTGCTGTTCATAGATGAGATTCACCGACTCAATCGGACGGTCGAGGAAATCCTCTATCCTGCCATGGAGGATTTTGCCCTGGATATAGTCATAGGCAAAGGTCCATCCGCCCGATCAATAAGGATCGATCTTCCCAAGTTTACCCTGGTAGGCGCCACGACTCGCGCGGGGCTTTTGACCTCTCCTCTTCGTGATAGATTTGGGATGATCCACAGGCTGGAATTCTATTCGCCAGAAGAACTCGGGGGAATCCTCAACAGGGCTGCTGCGCAGCTCTCCATCGAGCTCTCCCCGGATGCCGCCCGGGAGGTGGCCCGACGTTCTCGCGGAACTCCAAGGGTAGCTATCAGGCTGCTCAAGAGGGTTAGAGATTATGCGCAGGTCAAGGCCGATGGGGTCATAACCGGAGAGGTGGCCAGGGCTGCTCTTGGGCTTCTTGGCGTGGATGAAATGGGACTTGATGACACGGACCGGTTGTTGCTTACATCTATAATCCAGAAATTCGGCGGCAGGCCTGTGGGTATAGATACTATCGCCGCCTCCATCAATGAGGAAAGAGATACCATAGAGGATCTTTATGAGCCATATTTGCTCAAGATTGGTTTCCTCGAAAGAACCCCACGGGGCCGGGTCGTGACGCCGCTCGCATATTCTCACCTGGGATTCGAATTTCCGGGTGATCGTTTTTCTGACGGCGGCAGGGACAATGGGAACACGAGTGAAGATGACAGGCCAAATGCCAGACAGGAGGTCTTCAACTTTTGAAGATATTGCTGCACACTTGTTGTGCTCCATGCACTACTTATTGTCGAAAGGTGCTTGAAGAAGAAGGCATAGGTGTAACTGGTTACTTTTATAACCCTAATATCCATCCGTACAAGGAATTTGAGAGACGCCGTGACACCATGAAAGAGTATGCTGCTAAAACCGGGTTCGATGTGATATATTATGATGTCTACGAGATGGAGGATTTCATCCGAAATGTAGTATTTCGTGAGGACGAGAGATGCCGATTCTGCTATTATATGAGATTGAAAAAAGCGGCTTATGCAGCTAAATCCGGCGGATTTGAGGGGTTCTCCACAACCCTTCTCATCAGTCCATACCAGAAGCATGAACTCATACGGGAGGTGGCCGAGCGGGTCTCTGAAGAATCGTCCATTCCATTCATATATCGCGATTTCCGGCAAGGTTACAGGGACAGCGTGAGGATGTCAAGGGAATTGGGATTATATCGGCAGCCCTATTGCGGATGTATATACAGCGAAAAGGAACGCTATCTGGGGCAAAAGAATAAATGATATTTCATATTTCATTGGGGTGATGGTTTTTGGGGGATTTCGGATCCTTTGGCAAGCTTCTCGTGGCGGTCGGAGGGCTCTTCGTCCTCATCGGTCTTCTTATGCTGGCCTTTGGCAAGATTCCGTGGATAGGGCATCTACCAGGTGATATATATATCAAGAAAGGGAATTTCTCTTTCTATTTTCCAGTTGTTACATGTATCATCGTGAGTGTGCTCTTGACCTTGATATTTAGCCTGTTTTCCCGGAGATAAGCGTCTAGGCGATGGCGCTCATGGCATGAAGCTACCGGCGGAATAGCCATAGAGGGAGAGGGGCAGCATAGATTTGAGAAGGAGTCCAGTCGATGGCATTGTACAGGACTGAGGGTGTGATCCTGAGGAATCAGCTTCTTGGTGAAGCTGATAGGATTGTCACCATTTATACCCGTGAACGGGGAAAGGTCAGGGCCGTAGCTAGAGGCGCGAGGAGGCCACGGAACAGATTTGTCGGGAGCAGCCAGCCCTTTACCCTTGCGGACTTTCTGATATTTGACAATAAGGGTCTTGACAATATAAGCCAGATAGAGATCAAGGAATCTTTCGCGGAACTCCGCAATGATTTAGGGCTCATGGCGCGCGCCTCATATCTTGCAGAACTTCTATGCCAGGTTATGGAAGAGGAAGAGGCGAATCCAGAGATCTACAAACTTCTGGTGGCCTGTTACTATCTTTTGCTGGAAGCCAAGAATTCGCCGAGCGTGGACCCGGATAGCGTCCTTTGTCTCTATGAGGCTCAATTGCTGAAGTTTTTGGGATATGCGCCTTTGCTGGACGGGTGCGTGGGCTGCCACGCGCCACTTGATGCGCGCGCTTATACATTCTATCCAAGCCTGGGCGGAGTTCTTTGTGATGCCTGCAGGGATAAGGGAACGCGCCCTGAGAGCCCCGGGATAAAGGTGTCAAAGGGGACCATCGAGACACTCAAGTATCTTTTGAACTGCGATCCCGGGAAATTGCGGAATTTCAGGATGTCCCGGTCCACGAAGGTTGAGTTGCAGCAGGTTCTAAGGTCGCATATAGATTTCAGGTTGGAAGTGCCGTTGAAGTCTCGAAATTTCTTGGAGCATTTCCTGGGCTGAAAGGAGGAATGCATGATGGATATCACCATAGATAAGGTAGACTGTCTGCGTGAGCGCGCTGGTCTCTCCTATGAAGAGGCCGTAGACTATCTCAAACAGGCGGATGGAGACCTGGTGCAGGCTTTGGTGCTCATTGAACGGGAGGCGAGAGAAGGACGCCAGAAGCTAATGGCGAAAGGCACGGAAGTCCTCACGAGGCTCAAGGATTTGATTCGCGCCGGCAATGAAACGAAGATAAGGATAAAGCAGAATGACAGGACAGTGGCGGAGGTTCCTGTTACCGCAGGAATAGTGGGTGCCGTATTGGCCCCCCAGGTGGCCGTGCTTGGGGCCCTTACCGCGCTGGCCACGCGATGTTCCATCGCCATTGAAGGGCGGGCGTCGTCCGCAGAGTATGCGCCCGGGGAGGCGGGCGGTCAGGTGCATCAGGTAGATCTGCATTGACAGAGAAACCTCCCTTTGTTATAGTTACTGTGTGCTCTTGAGGTATGCCCCTCGCCCCTGGGGTTTTTGCCCGGACGAGGGGTTTTTCATGGAGGGATGAGGGTGCGCCCGGGTGGGTTTTCTTACCTGGAGGATCTGAGGCGTATCTTGCGCCAGTCCAGGCGCTACATAACCTTTATCGCTTTCACATTCCTCCTGGGCGCGATATCCGGCTTCTTTTTGTATAAGTTCTTTCCTGATGAAATAACTCTACTCGTCTCAGATATTACTGCAAGACTTGCGGAATTGACCAGAGCTGTCGAGGCGGCCAGCCTTCCTGGAGCTATCTGCATGATTTTCTGGAAGAATTTCAAGGTCGTCTTGACGTGCGTAGCCTCTGGGCTCTTGTTCGGCATCTTGCCGGTTTTCGCGGTATTTTCAAATGGTTTTTTCATAGGGGTTGCTGCAAGCCATGCATCATCCAAGGGACTGAATGTCCCGCTGCTCCTGCTTGGGAGTGTAGCCCCGCATGGGATCTTCGAGGTTCCGGCGGTCATCCTGGGCGGGGTCATCGGCATGAGGATTGGCTTCAATATACTGGCGCTCTTTCGTTCGAGGCAGACGATCGCGGGGGTCTTACGGGTATTGGCTGATGCCGTTATGATCATGGTTCTGGTAATTGCGCCGCTCCTGGCCGTGGCAGCTTCTATAGAGATGACCGTCACCCGTCATATCGTCACTCATGTGATCGCGCCCGGACTCGGGACTTTCTGATGAGATCGGGAAGGTGTTTTTCTGTGACTTTTCAAGAGATCATAAGCGCGTTGGAGGACTTCTGGCATGCTCAGGGATGCCTGATAATGCAGCCCTATGATGTTGAGGTTGGAGCCGGTACCATGAGCCCGTCCACCTTTCTCAGGGCCCTTGGTCCGGAGCCCTGGAAGGTTGCATATGTTCAGCCTTCCAGACGACCAGCAGACGGGAGATATGGAGAGAACCCGAACAGGCTGTTTCAGCATCATCAATATCAGGTAATACTGAAGCCATCGCCTGATGATGTTCAGGAGACATATATCAATAGTCTCGAGGCCATCGGCATCTCACCTGCCCAGCACGACATCCGGTTCGTCGAAGATAATTGGGAATCTCCGACTTTGGGCGCCTGGGGGACAGGCTGGGAAGTTTGGCTGGACGGGATGGAGATCACTCAGTTTACCTATTTCCAGCAGATGGGCGGGATTGATGTAAGACCCGTTTCCTGCGAGATCACCTATGGTCTTGAGAGAATCGCAATGTACCGGCAAAACGTGGATAATGTCTTTGATATATGGTTTTCTGAGGGGATAAAATATGGGGAGGTTTTCCGCCAGTTTGAGTTTGAAAACTCCACATATGGATTTGACCTCGCAGAAATCCAGGCACTCAATTCCCTCTATCAGATTTATGAATCAGAAGCGATGCGGGTTCTGGAGGCCGGTCTCGTCTTGCCGGCATATGACTATGTGCTCAAGTGCTCCCATGTATTCAATCTTCTGGACGCGCGTGGCGCTCTGAGTGTTGCAGAGAGGACTGGCATGATGTCTAAGATACGTGCATTAGCTGGACAGTGTGCGGCGAAATTCATCGAAAATCGAGAGAAGATCGGGTTTCCTCTACTGCATAGAGATTAGACCATTGCCGGAGGGAGAACCTACCGTGTATCGAGATGCTATACTTGAAATAGGATGCGAAGAAATTCCTGCGCGCTTCATGCCTAGTGCCATTCAGGCTCTTCAGGAGATAGGGAAGAATCTCCTCGAGTCTGCACATCTCCAATTTGAGCGAGTATCTGCATTTGGCGCTCCCAGGCGGCTTGTGTTATACATCTCTGAGCTGGAAGAGCTGCAGAAAGAGACAGTCAGGGAGGTCAGGGGGCCCGCAAAGCGTGTCGCTTTTGATGAATCAGGCCAACCTACAAGGGCGGCCATGGGCTTTGCGAAGGCTCAGGGCGTAAGGGTGGAGGACCTCGTTGTAAAATCTGATGAAAAGGGCGAATATGTCTTCGCGGAGATAAGATCAAAAGGGGAACCCGCAATATCGGCGCTTTCACGGATATTTCCCAGGATCATAACCTCGCTTCCTTTTCCAAAGACAATGAGATGGGGGGACCATTCACTTAGGTTCGTCAGGCCAATCAGGTGGCTCCTGGCTTTGTACGGAGACGAATTGGTGGATTTCGAGATCGATGGCATCCACTCCGGCAGTGTCACCTTCGGCCATAGGTTTTTATCCCGGGGTCCGATTGCCGTAAAGCGAGCGGAAGGATACCACAGCGCCATACAGGAAGGCAGCGTAGTCCTGGACCAGAATGAAAGGCGGGAGATCATCCTGGCACAGGCACTAGAGCTTGCCCAGGAGGTATCCGGCAGGCCATTGATCAACCCTGGTCTTTTAGAGGAGATTATATTTCTTTGCGAGCATCCTAGAGGCTTTCGCGGGGAATTCCCTTCCCAATTCCTCGATATACCCAGGGATGTCCTGATCACCACCATGGAGAAACACCAGAGATACATCCCCATCGAGGGACCCGATGGCCGCCTTATGCCATATTTTATCGCCTTCCGCGATGGCGGCGACTATGGCATAGATGAAGTTAGACGGGGAAATGAGCGCGTCCTCAGGGCGAGACTCGCAGATGCCCGGTTCTTCTATGATGAAGACCGAAAGATACCGCTAGCGGATTATGTGGAGCGGCTCGGAGGGATGACGTTCATTGAAGGTCTAGGTACAATCAGGGACAAGACGGATAGGCTTGTAGAGCTTTCTGGTTACCTTACCAGCGAACTGGACCTTGACGAACACATCCGGAAAGTCACTGAACGTTCGGCATTTCTCTGTAAGGCTGACCTTGCCACCAATATGGTGCGGGAATTTACAGAGCTCCAGGGAGTAATGGGCCGGGACTATGCTCTATCATCCGGAGAAGACCCTGAAGTAGCGATGGCGATCTTTGAGCATTATCTTCCACGTTTTGCCGAAGATATCCTTCCCGAGACTCTGCCAGGGGCGGTAGTCGGCATAGCTGACAAGATCGATACGATTGGCGCATGCTTCATGGCTGGTCTCGAACCTACAGGTTCGCAGGATCCATATGCTCTCAGACGGCAGAGTTCAGGGATCATAGCGATCATTGTCAAGCACAATCTAAAATTGTCCATGGAAAAACTCGTCCAGCGGGGCATACAAGGGTTGAACGCAGGCGCATCACAGAAAGTCGTGACGCAAATCCTATCGTTCATGGAAGGACGCATGAAATCCTACCTTCTCGAGAAGGGGATACGCTATGACCTGGTGGATGCAGTGATTGGCGCAGGTTTTGACGATGTCCTGGGGACGGTGAAGAGAGCGCAGGCGCTTCATTCTGTCTCAGCCCGTGACGAGTTCTATAAGATGGCAACCGGATTTACCCGTGCTGCCAACATCGCCGGCAAACAGTTGAGAGGACCTGTGGATGAGTCTCTTCTCATGGAGGATGCTGAGCGCAGGTTGTATTCATGTTATCTCGATGTGAAGGATGATGTGGAGAGATACCGTGAGGCAGGAGAACCTGAGAAGATGATTCTATCAGTGGCTAAATTTGCAGAGCCCATAGATGAGTTCTTTTCCAATGTGCTCGTCATGGCGGAAGATGAGAAGGTGAAAGCTAACCGCCTGAATCTTCTCTCTGCCATAGCGGCATTGGTAGGTGGCATAGCAGATATGTCAAAAGTTGTAATAGCTAAAAATTCGACGACGGGATGAAGGATCCTGCATGTTTTTGTAGAATATACCGAGGATTGATATGGGTTTCCAGTACCGTCTTGCGATGAGGATCTTCCAACATGGTCAAAATATAGATTTGAACCAGGCTTGAGCTGAGATTCTTTCATCGGGCGTACATGGGACTTATTATAGGCATAAAGTCTAAATGGAAGGAGATGCAAGACACGATGCCACAGGAGAAGAAGTATGTATACTTCTTTGGCGGCGGTAAGGCCGAAGGTACAGCGGCGATGAGAAACCTCCTTGGAGGTAAGGGCGCCAATATCGCTGAAATGACGAATCTCGGGATCCCGGTGCCGCCAGGCTATACCATTTCCACAGAGGTGTGCACTATTTACTATGAAAGCGGAGGCAAATATCCCCCGGAAATAGAACGGCAGATCGACGAAAATCTGAAGAAATTGGAAGATCTAATGGGGCGGAAATTGGGCGATCCCGATAATCCGCTCCTGGTATCTGTCCGTTCAGGCGCACGGGTTTCAATGCCAGGCATGATGGACACGGTCCTCAACCTCGGTCTCAATGATCAAACGGTCAAAGGGCTCATCAAGAACACAAATAACGAGCGGTTTGCCTATGATGCATACCGCAGGTTCATCCAGATGTTTGGTTCAGTGGTGTTAGGACTCTCCCATGACGATTTTGAGGAAATAATCGATGAGAAGAAGAAGGAACTGGGTGTCACCCTTGATACCGAGCTCGACGCTGAGGCCCTCAAGGATCTAGTAGTGAAATTCAAGGCTATGATAAAACAGAAGAAGGGCATAGACTTCCCTGAGGATGCAAGAAAGCAGCTGGACATGGCCCGGGATGCCGTATTCCGTTCGTGGAACAACCCAAGAGCTATTACATATCGCAAGATTCATGGAATCCCCGGAGATTGGGGTACTGCTGTAAATGTACAGGCCATGGTCTTCGGTAACATGGGCGATGATTCAGGAACAGGCGTTGCCTTCACTCGCGACCCTGCTACCGGTGAGAAGAAATACTATGGTGACTACCTCAGGAACGCTCAGGGTGAGGATGTAGTCGCCGGAATCAGGACCCCCAAGCCTATTTCAGAGCTGGAAAAGGAGATGCCTGAGATATATCGGCAGCTTACTGAGATCTTTGAGAAGCTGGAAAGGCACTACAGAGATGTACAGGATGTGGAATTCACCATTCAGCAAGGGAAACTCTACATGCTTCAGACCCGAAACGCTAAGCGCACGGCGCAGGCGGCTGTCAAGATCGCGTGTGACATGGTAAGAGAGGGGCTCATTACGAAAGAAGAGGCGCTTTTACGCGTCGAGCCTGCTCAGCTTGACCAGCTGCTCCATAAGCGTATCGACCCCAAGGCTAAATTGCAGGTTGTAGCTAAAGGCGTCGCAGCATCTCCGGGAGCTGCGGTAGGGGCTGTCGTCTTCACTGCCGATGACGCGGCGGCTAGAGGCGGAAAAGGTGAAAAGGTCATCCTCGTCCGCAAAGAGACCTCGCCGGATGATATTCATGGAATGGCGGCTGCGCAGGGCATTCTAACGACGCGCGGTGGCAAGACGAGCCATGCGGCTGTAGTCGCGAGAGGCATGGGGACTCCATGTGTTTCAGGCTGCGAGGCCATAACAGTCAATGAAGCAGCCCGCCAGTTTACCGTGGCCGGGCATGTGGTGAAAGAGGGCGACATAATAACCATAGATGGCACTGACGGGCGCGTTATACTTGGTGAGGCCCCCCTCATCGAGCCGAGCATAAGCGGTGATTTTGAGATGCTCATGAACTGGGCAAATGAGGTGCGCGTGCTAGGCGTGAGGGCCAATGCTGATACTCCGCACGATGCCAGCACTGCAAGGAAATTCGGAGCTGGCGGCATCGGTCTCTGCCGTACTGAGCATATGTTCTTTGCCGAAGAGCGCGTGCCAATAGTACAGCAGATGATCCTTGCCGATACCACTGAAGCTCGTAAGGCGGCATTGGATAAGCTCCTCCCGATGCAGAAGTCAGACTTTTTGGCCATTCTCAAGGAGATGAACGGGCTTCCTGTAATAATTAGGCTTCTAGATCCGCCTTTGCATGAGTTCTTGCCGAGTCGTGAGGAGCTCCTGGTCGATGTCACGAAGCTCAAGATTCAAGGTGGCTCGCCTGAGGAACTCGAGCAGAAGGAGACCCTCCTGGCTCGAGTCGACAAGCTCCACGAGATCAACCCCATGCTGGGCCACCGTGGCTGTAGACTAGGGATCACTTATCCTGAGATCACTGAGATGCAGGCCAGGGCCATTTTTGAGGCCGCATGCGAACTCACCAAGGAGGGATATACGATTATCCCTGAGGTCATGATACCGGTTGTCGGGCATGTGAATGAAATCTCTATCGCTAGAGAAATAGTGGAACGCGTGGCCAAAGAGGTAATCTCCTCATATGGCGTCAAGCTCGACTACAAGATCGGGACCATGATCGAGCTTCCAAGGGCATGTATGACAGCCGACGAGATTGCAACTCAGGCCGAGTTCTTCTCTTTCGGCACCAATGACTTGACCCAGACGACATTCGGGTTTAGCCGCGATGATGCAGAGGGCAAGTTCCTCCCATACTATCTAGAGCATAACATCCTAGAGCACAACCCATTTGAGGTGCTAGATAGGAAGGGCGTAGGTGCCCTGATCGAAATAGCTGTTGGAAAGGGACGCAAAACCCGCCCTGATCTCGAGGTCGGTATCTGCGGCGAACATGGTGGCGAGCCGAGCTCTGTGGAATTCTGCCATATAGCGGGCCTTGACTATGTGAGCTGCTCTCCATACAGAGTGCCTATTGCCATCCTGGCCGCGGCACAGGCAGAGTTGAAGCATCCTAGAGCCAGGAAGGAAGCTGTAAAGGCCGAGTATTCGACTGTATAGATCCCACTCCTGGAATAGCTCTAGATAATGCTTACATGAGGGGCGGTTCCGGCCGGGGCTGCCCCTTTTCTATTGAGTAGCCGGGATATAAGTTGAAAGTGGATTTCCCATGAAATGGACACAAATGCGGCGCTTGGGGCATACATTGCCTTAGAATAGTCATAATATAGACCAAAGGGGCAAAGGATGAGAATTTCTCGCTTCAAAATGTTATTTTGAAGCAGGAGAAACTTTCAGACCGTCGAATATGTAAAGCCGATTACTAAGATGTTCCGCGCGGCCTCGCTTCCGTGGCCTCTGTTAGGTGGAGCGAGGCTGTTTTGACTGTGGGATCTTCGCTGAGCCCTACCAGGCCATGTGAGGGAGGAAAATCTGGGGCTTTCGCGAAATCCTGTAAGGGGAGATATGTGAAACTGTGGCATAAAACTGTCAAGATTTCGAGATAGGGTCTTTATCATGAGCGAGGCGAATGTCTATTGTCAGCGCGATTCTCAAGCGCAGAGCTCGAGGAGATCAGAATTAGAAATGATATTATAGAGGTAATATCCGAATATGTCCCGCTCCGCGAGTCTGGGAGGGGGTATAAGGCTCTTTGCCCGTTTCATAGTGAACGTACCCCGTCTTTCACGGTCTCTCCCGAAAAGCAATTATTTCACTGCTTTGGCTGCGGCGCCGGAGGGGATGTCTTCACATTCATCATGAAGATCGAGAACCTCGACTTTCCGGGGGCAGTTCGATTCCTCGCCGACAGGGCCGGAATAAAGCCTCGCGATATGCCGGTGGGGAAGGGATATGTTCAGGTTGATAGGGAACAACTCTATAAGGTCAATGAGCTGGCTGCGGACTTTTTCAAGAAGGCATTGCTTTCAAAGGGCTCAGGAGAAAGGGCTCTCCTTTACATCAAGTCACGCGGGATCACCATGGAGACCATTGAGAAATTCAGACTTGGATACGCATATCCGGAATGGGATCGTCTGACTTCGCGCTTCTCGCATCTGGGGATATCTCTCCCGGCCGCCGAGAAAGCCGGTCTCGTGGTGAAGAGGAAGGATGGGTCCGGATACTATGACAGGTTTCGAGACAGAGTGATGTTTGCTATTTGCGACCGGCGGGGACGAGTTATTGGGTTTGGCGGTAGGGTGCTGGATGATACCCAGCCAAAGTACCTTAATTCAGCAGAGTCGCCGGTTTTCAATAAAAGGCATAATCTCTATGGTCTATATCATGCTCATGAATCCATCTCTAAGCATGGCAGGGCTATTTTGGTCGAAGGATATACCGACGTTTTAGCGCTGCATCAGGCCGGTTTTGACTGCGCCGTAGCATCGCTTGGGACCGCCCTTACTCCTGAACAGGCGAAGCTGCTGGGGATGTTGGCCAGGGAAGTGGTTTTAGCTTATGATCCCGATGTAGCTGGTAAGATGGCCACTTTGCGGGGGCTTGAGTTGCTCCTCCAGGCTGGCTTGACCGTCAAGGTGGCGGAATTGCCAGAAGGCCTCGATCCAGATGAAGTAATTCGCAATAAGGGTAGAGAGTTCTTCGCCGGGATCATTGACAATGCCGTAGGTTATATAGATTATCGGCTGCGAGTCTCGCTCGAAAAAAGAAGCCTGGACTCCACCGAGGATCGTGTGGCAATTGCCAGGGAGATGGTACCTGTCCTGGCATCGTTGCCCGGAGTTGTTGCTCGCAGAGAGTATGTAGCAATGGTTGCTTCAAGACTGGGCCTTGCAGAAGATTCTTTATGGAACGATGTCTTAGGTTATCAGCACAGAATGCCCGGAAGCGCTGTCCGGCAACAAGAAGGGGCAGGACCCAGAAGGTATATGGCCCCTCTAAAGGATAAAAATGGAGAAAACGGAAATACTATCTCCAGGCGAGATAACCTGGGGAAAGCTTACCGGGAAGCAGAAGCTACCTTGCTTCATCTTGCCATCGAGGATCCTGAGATTCTCGCAAGGATCGAGGAGGAGATTGGCGTAGAAGGTTTTCATTACCCTGAGCACCAGAAGATATATAGCGCGATTCTCGAAGCCTCGGGCCATGCAGCGCGCGCCCTTGCAATCCTGGGGGAAGGCCGCGAGCGAAATCTCGCTCAAGACATTTTCTCCAGGGAGCTGCCTTGCGAGGAACCAGGGCTCAGGGAACGTGTCATGAAGGATTGTATACGTCTCGTGCGCGAGAGGCAGTTGCGGTTGAAGATCGCGTCTCTCGAAGAAAAGATGCGTCTGGCAGAGAAAAAGGGGGAGACTGAGAAATCAAACGAACTTTTGCTAGAACTTCAGCAATTAGCCGAGAGACTAAGCCGGGAATTGCCGCATACCTGATCGGGGAGAACGGCAGGAACACCAGTCAGTGTTGTTTTTTTGAAATGCTGCAATTTCGGTGTCAGAGGAAGGGGGGAGAAAAGTGGCGAAGCATCCAGAACGCGATATTCCCGAGGTAAAGCAACTGTTAGAGACAGGATTGAAGAAAGGCAGCCTCACTTACCAAGAGGTCATGGATTCATTGCATAAGGTTGATCTTACGCCCGAACAGATTGATGATATATATGAGTTGCTGGCAGAAAAGGGCATAGATATAGTGCCTGAGCCAAATGAACCTGGTGAGGTTGTCGAACCCGATGCTGCAGAGATAGAAGCTATAGAGCACCAGGATGGAGGGGCGCATGAACCTATAGAGATTGACTTGACTGCGCCTGAAGGTATCGCCACCGATGACCCCGTCCGGATGTACCTCAAGGAAATCGGGAGAGTTCCTCTCCTTACGCCTGAGGAGGAAATCGAGCTTGCAAAGAGGATCGAAAAAGGGGATGAGGAGGCCAAGCGTAAGCTTGCCGAGGCAAATCTCAGGTTGGTGGTAAGTATCGCCAAACGTTATGTGGGGCGCGGGATGCTTTTTTTGGACCTCATCCAGGAAGGAAATTTAGGGTTGATCAAGGCTGTCGAAAAATTCGATTACCGGAAAGGGTATAAGTTTAGTACTTATGCTACATGGTGGATCAGGCAGGCCATTACCCGCGCCATCGCGGACCAGGCTCGCACCATTCGTATTCCGGTTCACATGGTGGAGACCATAAACAAGCTAATTCGCGTGCAGCGTCAACTCCTGCAGGAACTCGGCCGGGAACCCACCCCAGAGGAGATCGCTGCCGAGATGGGAATTAGTGCCGATAGGGTGAGGGAGATCACAAAAGTCGCGCAGGAACCTGTCTCCCTCGAGACTCCCATCGGGGAAGAAGAAGACAGCCATCTGGGAGATTTTATTGAAGACGAGGATGCGCCTGCCCCCGCTGAGGCTGCATCGCACCTTCTGTTGCGGGAACAGCTCGAAGGTGTCTTAGATAGCCTCACCCCCAGGGAGGAGAGAGTCCTCCGCCTGAGGTTCGGCCTAGATGACGGGAGATCGAGGACCCTCGAAGAGGTAGGGCAGGTGTTTGGCGTTACCCGTGAACGCATAAGGCAGATCGAGGCGAAGGCATTGCGGAAGTTGAGACACCCCAGCAGGAGCAAGAAACTCAAGGACTTCCTCGAATAAAATTTCGCTCTAGGGGGTTGACTTGCCGGGATGCACAGACTATAATAAATTGTGTAACGCTGAGTTCCCTGGTAGCTCAACGGTAGAGCAACCGGCTGTTAACCGGTAGGTTGCAGGTTCGAGACCTGCCCAGGGAGCCATCTTTATGGGCCCATAGCTCAGCGGTAGAGCGACCGGCTCATAACCGGTTGGTCCCTGGTTCGAATCCGGGTGGGCCCACCAGGTCGATCGAGCGGTAGCAGCGTCAATACCAATACGGTGAAGTGGCAACGCAGTCCAGTATGTGATTGCGTTGTTTTTTTTGTCTTGCTGCAATTAGAGCTGCCAAGTCTGAAAATTTTGATCGCTCATCGGCACCTGCAAAGGAATACCCTCCGTTTTGGCGAATATAAGGTAAATAATAGAACTTATGCCGGGGTTCTCCCGTGGGCATGAGGCTGGATTTTTGAAAGGAGGGTGAAGGCATCTTGGCGGAACCAGGAACTGATGTCACAAAGACCGACGAGCAGATCGTTGAAGAAGGAAAAGTTTGGGCGGCAACAAGTTACCTTTGGATACTCTGGATTGTTACTTTCATGACACAAAGGGAGAACAAATTCGCCATCTTTCATGCGAAACAGGCTTTTCTGTTATTCATAGCAAGCCTAATCGCGGGCATAATACCGGTGATTGGATGGGTCATCCTCGAACCCATCATCGTGATAATAGCCATCATCGGGATAGTCCAGGCCCTACTTGGGCGCTACTGGAGGATACCTCTCATCGCAGATCTAGCAGATAAGATCAAACTCTAGGGCAATTCATAATGGGAGGCCTTGTCAGTTTTTCCTGGCAAGGTCTCGATATTTGATTCCGGCAAATGGAAGGAACTCCCCTTACGGCGCCGAAATAATATATCTATGTGAGTGTAGGGGGAGGCATGGCGGACTCACCCAGGATTGCCTGTCATTTGTTTGGATAGGTGGGGTAGGGGAGAATGGAGCGTAAGTGCGAGATATGTGGAAGAGCGATTCCTAAGGAGCGGCTCGAGATCCTGCCGAGCACCAAGCGATGTGTTGAGTGCGCTCGAAAGAACGGGACAGATATCCACGCCAGAAAGACCGATGTTGGCATGGATATAGATACCTATAAGGATCTCCTCGGGGCCATGAGAAGCTGAGCTCCTTTGGGATGCTCCTGGATCACGAGTTCAGAGTTTCCATTGATCATGAGGGTTTTCAGGTATATAATCATCCAGGGAGATTCGCTGGTTTTTTGGTGGAACAAGCAGGCCGGATGGCCGCGGGCTGGCTGACGCCGGCCTGAGGAAAGTCCGAGCTCCACAGGGCAGGGTGCTGGGTAACACCCAGTGGGGGCGACCCCAAGGAAAGTGCAACAGAAATCAAACCGCCGGCATGAATCATCCGTCCGGTAAGGCTGAAACGGTGCGGTAAGAGCGCACCAGCAACTAGGCGACTGGTTGGCTAGGCAAACCCCACCTGGAGCAAGACCAAATAGGAGGGAGATAAAGTGGCCCGCTTTTCCCTCGGGTATGGTCGCTGGAGGCGCCG
This sequence comes from Bacillota bacterium, assembly GCA_013178415.1. Lineage (NCBI taxonomy): Bacteria > Bacillati > Bacillota > Bacillota bacterium. The sequence continues at coordinate 55,526 of JABLXA010000007.1, forward strand.
GGTGACCGGCGTCCTAGATAGATGGTCATCCTCGACAGAACTCGGCTTACAGACCTGCTTGTTCCTGCTTTCGTCAAGCGATCCTCAAAGCGTTTCAGACCATCCTCAAAGTGTCCCAAAAAGTTTGAGATGAAGCAGTCTCATCTGTTCCCGCGATGGAACCGGCGGCCAGAGTTCCTTGACGGCGTCGCGCCTTATAGCCCTGGAAAGTTTCTGATATATCGAGGCATCCTTTCTCACGAGATTTCTGATGAGATCGGATATCTCTCTTCGTTTGTTTACTTTTGTGACTGGACAGGGGCTCGTGAGAGGTTCAAAACCCGTAAGGGCTACAGCCTTCTGGATCTCATATTCGCGGAAGTAAACGAGAGGCCTTATGACAGTCAGCCCTGTGTCACTTAAATAAGTGGCAGGACTGAATGTCTGAATCTGGCCGGAATAGATTATGCTCATGAGAAATGTCACTACCGCATCGTCATGATGATGAGCGAGGGCTACTTTATTATATCCCTGCATCTTGGCGAAGCCGTTGATTGCGCCGCGCCTTAAGTGCGCACACAGTGAACATGGATTTTGTTTGCTCTCGGGCGAAAGGGCGGCCCGTGAGATCTGCGTCATTTCGATATTAAAAGGCACATCGAGCCTTGTGCAGAATTCATGCAGGCGATCTCTATCAAAAGGCTCGTCAAATCCAAGGTCAACGGTAAGGGCGCCCAAGTCGAAGGGGATGGGGCCCGAATTCCGGATCACGGACAGCGCATAAAGCAGAAATGCGCTGTCTTTCCCCCCGGAGAAACCCACGAGTATACGGTCACCAGGCTTGAGTAGTTCAAACTCCACGATGGCTCTCCAGAGTCGCCGCACATATCGTTTCGGCAGGCTCTGTCTGCCTTCCTTTATAGGTTCGATCTTCATGGTTACAGTCCAGTACTACGCGCTCCTTGAGGGTCCTTTCCCGCTATTTCGACTCGGGCGGGCCCCATAATTTTCACAGGTCCGAGCCATGCACCTGCCTTTGCGAGTCCTCGCAGTGTCATCTGGGCTATGAGACCAACCAGATATCCTGAGATTACACCGGCTATGATCAGGAAAGGCAGGTAGAAGTATATACCAAAGCTCTGTACCATTATGGCAGCAACAAACAGCTGTCCTATATTGTGAAATACCCCGCCCAGGACGCTTATCCCGGCAAGGCTCAAATAAGAGTTGAAGCGTGAAAATGCTATGCTCATCACGATGGTGGCCAGGGTGGAGCCAGCTATACTGAACCAAAAGCTGGCAAGATTGCCGCTCAAAAGTGAGCCAAGGAGGCAGCGGACGGCGACTACCAGCAATGCATCGTATGGCCTGAGCAGCACTATAGAGATCAAAGTGACCACATTGGCAAGCCCGAGTTTCGCGCCAGGAACCGGCAGTGGGACCGGAATCATGGCCTCTACCAGGTAGAGGATCAGACTACAGGATATGAGTATGGCTATAGATGTAAGGCGTTTTATCTGATTATGATCTCCTGAAAGCGCCAATGATCAATAACCTCCTTAGACGATGATGAATATCAATGGCCACGACGCCATAGCAGAGTGGATGGTCAATAGGCCACAAGGTCAGGCTCATCCCTCTGTTGGATGAAATCAGATTCTACCATGACAACCACCTTGTGTGGCGCACATACTATAGTCTGCCCCGGCTTTGAGATCCATCCCGTTTTGACACACATCTTGCCTGGACAGTCTGCATCCTTTATCCGGACACGCTGATTTTGGATCTCCACCAGGTTATACGAATCTTTGCCATGGGAATCACGGGTCTTCACCAGCAGAGTCTTGGACTGCGATGGATAACTTAGAGATAGCCTAGCATATTCCTTGCCATCGACTTTTATCACCACTCGGTTCCCCCGGCCGCTAGCCGTTTTTATGGATGAAAGGGCAAATCCGCACAAGGCTAGAATAATGAATATCGAAATAAGTATGATGTCGCCCTTTTTCAGCACGAGCTCGAATTCCTCCCCGGAAAACAGAACGCTTCGCTACGAGAATGAGACCATGCTATAATTTTACTTCTTTTATATCCATAAGGGAAGGGCAAGAGAGGAACCTTATGAGGGAGATAATAGACATAAAGCATGGGGGAATCGAGGGCTTGGGGATAGAGTGCCATTACCTTGGCACTTCAGTGCCTGTGGAGAAAGCAGTTGACGCTGCCATCGAGATAGGGGCATCTGCCATCCTGATCAGCGTCATTCGGCCTAATATGACCACGGGCTCCGGGAGAGATGGTTTATCAAGGCGTTTTAATGATTCAAAAGAGGAGGAGGATCATCTTGCGAAAGCCAGAGAAAGTGGTGATAATGGGAGCTGCCGGACGAGATTTCCATAATTTTAACACATTTTTCAGAGACAATCCGGATTATGAAGTTGTTGCGTTTACGGCTACGCAGATTCCGAACATAGAGGGTCGCCGCTACCCGCCTGTGCTTGCAGGGCCCAGGTATCCAGAAGGCATCGAAATCCTTCCTGAGGAAGATCTACCTAAGCTCATAAAGGAAAAGGCTGTGGATAAGGTAGTCTTTGCGTACAGTGATGTCTCTCATCAATATGTGATGCACAGGGCGTCACTGGTGTTAAGTCAAGGTCCTGATTTCTTGCTTATGGGGCCTAAAACCACGATGCTCAAAGCCGAAGTGCCCGTCATTTCGGTTTGCGCCGTCCGCACAGGGGTAGGGAAAAGTCAAACAACCCGAAGGGTGTCCCAGATACTCAGGGCACATGGCGTGAAAACAGTGGTCGTGAGACATCCCATGCCTTACGGGAGACTCGATGAGCAGGTGTGCCAGAGGTTTGAGAATTATGAGGATCTCGACCGGCATGAATGTACCATTGAAGAAAGGGAGGAATACGAGCCTCACATCGCGCAGGGACACATAGTCTACGCAGGCGTTGATTATGGTGAGATTCTAGAAAAGGCTCAGTCTGAGGCGCAGATCATACTGTGGGATGGGGGGAACAATGATCTGCCATTCTATGAGCCGGATCTTCATATCGTCCTAGTGGACCCACATCGGCCGGGACATGAGGTGTCCTATCACCCCGGCGAGACTAACCTCAGGATGGCTGATATCGTTATCGTAAACAAGGTAGACACGACAGACCCTGGAAATATTGAGAAGACTCTGGCAAATGTCAAAGCTGCAAACCCCAAGGCTGCAGTTATAACCGCCGATTCACCTATCACACTAGATAACGAGGCCGCAGTGGCTGGCAAGAGAGCGCTAGTGGTCGAGGATGGCCCTACGCTAACCCATGGTGGTATGGCCTATGGGGCTGGGGTAATAGCCGCGAAAAAGGCAGGAGCCACCACCTTGGTGGACCCTGAAGAATATGCTGTCGGAAGCATCAAGGATACGCTGCGCAAATATCCTGACCTTGAACCTCTTCTTCCAGCTATGGGTTATAGCGCGACCCAGATCTCCGAACTCGAGGAGACTATAAGGAAGACCCCGTGTGACGTGGTGGTGATAGGCACCCCTATAGATCTGAGGCGGGTTATAAGGATTGACAAACCAACTGCCCGGGCGAGATACGAACTCGTTGAGACAGGGGGAAGGACCCTTGAGGATCTCATCGGGGAAAGACTTCGCCTTTGGTGAGGCTTTCACAGAATATCCTTGAACTTGCGGGCTGACAAGTATAAAATAATGTGGGTAGCCTGCAAAATAACAAGGTGCTTGTTTTGAGGAGGAGATCTGGTTGGGGAAACTGACATGCGAGCAAATACGGAACGTCGCCCTGATCTCCCACGGGGGGGCCGGGAAAACTAGCCTTACAGAAGCCATTCTATTTGATTGTGGGAAGATAGACAGGCTTGGGCGCGTCGACGAGGGTACCACCACAACCGACTATGATCCGGAGGAAGTCAAGCGGAAGATATCTATCAACGTAGCCTTGGCTCCATGCGATTGGAACGGATGCAAGATCAACATCCTGGATGCGCCAGGATACGCTGACTTTTTAGGCGATACGATCGGCGCTCTACGAGTATCGGATGCTGCAGTAATGTTGGTTTGCGCGTCTTCCGGCGTGGAAGTTGGCACCGAGACCCTCTGGCAGGTCGCTGATGAGAGAAATCTTCCAAGATTGGTCCTCATTAACAAGATGGATAGGGAAAATGCTGACTTTTACAAAGTTACAGATGCTATAAGAGCAAAGTTCGGGACCCATGTCGTACCTATTCAGCTGCCTATCGGGGCTCAGGAGTCATTTAAAGGTGTCGTTGATCTGATTGCCATGAAGGCCATATTCTTCGATGGCGGCGGCAAGAAGACCATGGTAGGCGAGATTCCTCAGGATTTGGCAGAAAGGGCTCAGGAATATCGCAAGATGCTGATAGAGGCTGCTGTCGGCGATGATGACGAGCTCATTATGAAGTATCTTGGTGATGAGGAGCTTACAGACGAAGAGATCAGACGCGGCCTGCGGAAAACAGTCGTCTCGGGGAAGACTGTACCCATTTTATGCGGGTCCGGCCTCAAGAATATTGGAGTGCAGCCTCTTCTCGACTCAATAACAGCTTTCCTGCCATCGCCGGCCGACAGGCCTGAAGTGGAAGGGACAGATAAGTCAACAGGCTCCAGACGGAAGGTTCCCAACAGTGTAGATGCGCCGGCTTGCGCCTTGGTTTTCAAAACCATGGCTGATCCTTTCGTGGGGAAACTCACATACTTTAGGGTCTATTCCGGGGTTATACGTTCGGATAGCCAGGTCTTCAACGTTACAAAGGGCGTCCAGGAGCGTATAGGTCAGATTTTCTTCATGAGAGGCAAACAACAGGAAGCGACCGATGAGGTTACTGCCGGTGACATAGCGGCCGTCGCCAAACTTCAAGAGACATCCACAAGTGATACACTGTGTGATAAGGAATTCCCTGTTGTGCTTGACCCCATAGCATTCCCAAGACCGACGCTTTCCCTGGCGGTCCGTCCCAAGAGCAAAGGCGACGAGGATAAGATAGGAGCCGGGCTTGCAAGGCTCGCTGAAGAGGATCCTACATTTGTAGTTCGCAAGGATGCGGAGACTGGTGAAGTGCTGGTTTCCGGGATGGGGGAGCAGCACCTTGAGGTTGTGGCTGACCGCTTGAAGAGGAAATTTGGCGCTGAAGTAACGCTGGACAATCCGAAGATACCTTACAGGGAGACCATACGTGGGACTGTCAAAGTGGAAGGCAAGCATAAAAAGCAAACCGGCGGCCGCGGGCAGTATGGCCATGTATGGCTGGAGCTCGAACCTCTGCCTCCTGGCTCCGGATTTGAATTTGTGGACAAGATCTTTGGAGGCGCGGTGCCGAGGCAGTATATCCCCGCCGTCGAGAAAGGCATCAGGGAGACCATGTCTGAAGGAGTCCTGGCGGGTTACCCGATGGTAGATTTCAGGGCCACACTTTACGATGGCTCATACCACCCTGTTGATTCGTCAGAAATGGCCTTCAAGATCGCTGCCTCCATGGCTTTGAAAAAGGGCGCCGCTGATGCGAAACCGGTGCTCCTTGAGCCAATCATGAATGTTGAGGTCGTGGTGCCGGAAGCCTACATGGGTGACATCATGGGAGATCTCAACAAGAGAAGAGGCAAGATCCTGGGAATGGAGCCGCAGGGCCATACTCAGGTCATCAAGGCTCAGGTCCCGATGGCCGAGATGTTCAAATACGCCATTGATCTCCGGTCCATAACTGGAGGCCGCGGGCATTTCAGCATGGAATTCTCGCATTACGAAGAAGTGCCGGCGCAAATAAGTCAGCAGATAATCGAAGCTGCAAAGAAAGAAAAGGAAAGGGAAAAGGAATAAACAGCGCGGCGGTTGGCGATGGCTGCCGCGTCGCCGCAATAAAATAGCTCGCAGCTATTGCACTGTGCATCCGGGTTGTGATATTCTGAATTAAAATATACCCAACTGGGGCTTAGATGGCCATGGGTTTGAATAAGGCATTGAAGGAGAGGAGTAGGGGGCATCATCCCAAGAGAGGAAGACTCACCGGGTGAAAGGTCTTCTGGATTTGATTCCCCTGAAGGTCGCTCTGGAGCCATGCTCTCGAAGGGCTGATTTCGCGAAGGACTCGGTTTTCACGCGGAGCGCGCGGGAATGGCTTTGTAGGGGCATCAGGTGCGCCTGTTATAGCGCAGAGAGCGCCCGGCGGAGAGTTCGCCGGGAAGCAAGGTGGTACCGCGGAGGAGCGAGCTCCTTTCGTCCTTTGAGTGACGGAAGGAGCTTTCGGTTTTCAGTGGATATTTTAGGGGATATTGATATGGGGGGGTTTTGGGAATGAGTCTGGATCACGATCCAGCTATAAAAACCGATTTCGCCGAACCGCAAAGAACGGGCGATCATGCAGGCGGAGCATGGGATATGCCGCCGGTATACAGGCCTCAAGAAGAGGACGAGAAGACCTACCGGTATTGGCTGTCAAATGGCTTCTTCCACGCAGAGGTAGACAGGGATAAAGAATCCTTTTCGATTGTGATTCCGCCGCCTAATGTCACAGGGTCCCTGCACATCGGCCATGCCCTCGATGAGACACTGCAGGATATCATGGTCCGGTGGCGCCGGATGCAAGGATACAATACGGTGTGGATTCCGGGCACTGATCATGCTGGCATTGCCACTCAAGTCAAAGTCGAGGCGTATCTTGCCAAATCCGGGATCACCAGACATGATCTGGGGCGGGAACGTTTCTTAGAAGAAGTGTGGAAGTGGAAGCAAAAATATGGCTCGGAGATTATAAGGCAGCTCCAACGTCTAGGGGCCTCCTGTGACTGGCAGAGGGAAAGATTCACCATGGACGAAGGGTGCTCCAGGGCTGTAAGGGAAGTCTTTGTAAGATTATTTGAGAAGGGCCTGATCTACAGGGGCGAATACATCATAAATTGGTGCCCCCGCTGCAAGACTTCCCTTTCAGATCTGGAGGTAGAGCATGAGGATGCGGATGGGAACCTCTATTACATCAAATATCCTTTCAAGGATGGTTCAGGACATATAACAGTGGCAACCACGAGGCCGGAGACCATGCTGGGTGATGTGGCCGTAGCAGTTAACCCGGGAGATGATCGTTATAGGGGCATAGCCGGCAAGACCGTTATCCTTCCCATCATGAACCGGGAAATCCCGGTTATTGCAGATGAATATGCTGATCCGGAATTCGGGACAGGTGCTGTGAAGGTCACGCCGGGCCATGATCCCAATGACTTCGAAATAGGGAGGCGACATGAGCTCCCAATCATCTCCGTTATTGGAGAGGATGGCCGAATGTCTCATGATGCAGGCAAGTATGAGGGGCTTGACCGGTATGAGTGCCGGGAAAAGGTGATAGATGAGCTAAGGGGTCTAGGCCTCCTGGAGCGTGTCGATCCACACCTTCATGCCATTGGTCACTGCCAGCGATGTGACACAGTGGTAGAACCATTAGTTTCTAAGCAATGGTTCGTGAAGATGAAGCCGCTGGCCGGCCCGGCCATCAAAGCGGTGCAGGACGGCAGGATCAGGTTCATACCCGAGAGGTTCACCAAGATATATCTTGATTGGATGGAAAATGTCCATGACTGGTGTATTTCCAGGCAACTATGGTGGGGACACAGGATTCCTGCATGGTATTGCCGTGATTGTGGTGAGGTGATCGTGTCCCGTGAAGACCCGGCATCCTGCTCTAGATGCGGCAGCAATATTGAACAGGATCCAGATGTTCTCGACACCTGGTTCAGCTCAGCCCTTTGGCCATTTTCCACAATGGGATGGCCTGACAGGACCCCTGAGCTCGAGAAGTGGTACCCCACATCACTCTTGGTTACGGCATATGACATCATCTTCTTCTGGGTGGCGAGGATGATTGTCATGGGACTCGAGTTCATGGAAGAAGTGCCTTTTAGGGATGTATATATTCATGGCCTTGTCCGAAATCCTGAAGGCAAGAAGATGAGCAAGTCCCTGGGGACAGGTGTGGATCCTCTTGTCGTCGTGGATGAATACGGCGCTGACAGCTTGCGGTTTGCGCTGGTCATCGGGAACACTGCCGGTAATGACATGAGATATCGACCCGATAAAGTCGAAGGAAGTAGAAATTTCGCAAACAAAGTATGGAATGCTTCCAGGTTTGCCATTACGAATCTATCTCCATATGTTGATGAAATTGCGGCATTTTCTGGCGATGAGGATAAGGCCGAGTCCATCCTGGAAGAGCTAGAGCCTTATATGCTCCTACCTGACAGGTGGATAAGAAGCCGCCTGAATCAAGTGGTCAAAGAGGTCACGGATAGGCTTGAGAAATATGATACTGGCGAGGCCGCCAGGGCGGTTTACGATTTCATATGGGATGAATTCTGTGATTGGTACCTGGAGATAGTGAAACCGCGACTTTATGACGGTTCTAAATGGGATGAGCCTGCCAGACGGGCAGCCCGGCTCGTGTTGCTGGATACCCTGACGAAGTCTTTGAAGCTCCTTCATCCATTCATGCCGTTTGTCACAGAGGCTATATGGCAAAAGATGCCATGGCACGCTGGAGCGCTCATGGTGTCGAAGTGGCCTGAATGGCGCGAGGAAACTGATGGCGATTCAAGTATTGAAAAGATGCAGGTAATAATGGAGGTCACACGAGCTATCCGCAATATAAGGGCTGAGATCAATATACATCCGGCGCAGCGGATAAATGCGGCACTGGGGGCTTCCCCGGAGCAGGCGGAGATTTTGCATGAGGGGCAGGATATAATCACCCGCCTGGCCGGATTAGAGAATCTAGCCATTGAGCCTGCGGGACAGGCGAGGCGTAAACGTTCTATCTCGGCTGTAGCAAAGGGCGTCGAGATCTTTGTTCCAGTTGAGGGTGTCATTGACATTGAAAAGGAGCAGAAGCGCTTATCTGGTGAACTAGATGAGGTAGCCAGGGCGCTGGAGACGAGCCGTCGCAAATTGAATAATAAGGCATTTATCGAAAAGGCCAAACCCGAGGTTGTGGAGAAGGAGAAAGCGAAATATCAGGAATATCTTGATATGCAGGCCAAGCTCTCCAGGCGGATTTCGGAGCTCAGCGGTGAATAACTGGGATATGAGCCGGATTTCAAACGAGGAGCGGATCTATGAGATCTGGGCGGCCCTTCGCCAGATGTACGGGCCCAAAAAGAATGAAACAAGGGATCCATTGGACGTGCTGGTGCTCACCATACTGTCCCAGAATACCAGTGATGTCAACAGGGACCGGGCGTTTGAATCACTCCGGGCTCGCTTTAGCTCATGGGATGAGGTGCGTAAAGCGGATCCTTCTCTTGTGGAAAATGCCATAAGGATGGGCGGCCTTGCCAGGATCAAGGCCGCCCGGATCAGGCAGGCGCTCGAGAGGATCAAGGCGAATTTCGGGGAATGTAGTCTCAGGGGCTTGGAGAGGGTGACTCCTGAACGCCGGTTGGAGTATCTTCTGTCACTGGATGGGGTGGGGGAAAAGACAGCAAGATGCGTCCTGCTTTTCGGTTATGGCTATGGGGCATTCCCGGTGGATACCCACATTTATAGGGTTTCCCGCCGCCTTGGGTTGATTCCTGAGAAAGCGGATTTGCCTCTGGCGCACAAGATCCTTGGAGAAATGATCCCCCCGCATCTTGCCTATGAAACACACGTGAATATGATCGAGCATGGGCGAAAGAGGTGCAGGCCGAGAAATCCTCGCTGCGGGGAGTGTGAGCTGGCTTCTCTGTGCCCATTTTCCCGTCGTCGGGCGCCGCCCGGCTAAGAGGATCAAAATGGTTGTAGTTTATTTATGATAGATGCCCATGCTGCGTAGACCACCATGCTGCTATCGCAACACCATCAGATGGATGAAAATGGTAGCCATCTATTTTCAAGGCAGTGGAAAGAATATGGACATATAGGACAATGGCCGCCTCTATGAGGCACCTATGCCGCCGAGGCGGCGCCATTGTCACGATGAATTGCGGGTGAGTCAGTTCAGTAGACATGAGATTTATCGCTGATCTGCATATTCATTCTCATTACTCGAGGGCTACGAGTCGGGACTGTCGCCCTGATGAGCTTCACCTTTGGGCAGCGTATAAGGGCATCTCTCTTTTGGGAACCGGGGATTTTACCCATCCCATATGGCGAGAAGAACTCAAGACGAAGCTGCGACCGGCAGGGGATGGGGTTTATGAACTCAAGAACGAATTTAGGGCCGAGGGCGGTGATGTAATTCCATGGGCCGCCAGGGCTCAAGTCTTTTTTATGGTTACCGGTGAAATCAGCACAATATATAAGAAGAATGGAAGGGTTCGCAAGCTGCATAATCTCATTATCCTCCCGAGCCTCGATGACGCCGAGAGGTTAAGCCGGCGACTTGGGACGATTGGCAATCTCGATGCGGATGGGAGGCCGGTGCTTTCCATCGATAGCGCCGAGCTTCTCAAGATCGTCCTTGATGAATGCGGTGATGCGATTTTCGTCCCGGCCCACATCTGGACGCCACATTTCTCTGTATTTGGCGCACATTCGGGATTTGATAGCATAGATGAGTGTTACGGGGATCTGGTAAACAAAATCTACACCCTGGAAACCGGGCTTTCATCTGATCCTCCAATGAATTGGAGGCTCTCAAGCCTCGATCGGTTTGTCCTCACATCTAATTCAGATGCCCATTCCACCGCAAATCTCGGGCGGGAAGCCAATATTTTTGATACTGAGATATCATTTCCAGCGATTTATGATGCACTAAAGAGAAAGGATCGCGACAAGTTCATAGGAACCCTGGAGTTCTATCCGGAAGAAGGCAAATATCATTATGATGGCCATAGAGCCTGCGGGATCCGCTGGACTCCGGCTCAAACCCGGGCCGCCGGGGGGATATGCCCGGTATGCGGCCGGAGGGTCACCGTCGGTGTCCTGCATCGCGTTGAGGAGCTCGCAGATCGACCTGAGGGGACAAAACCGCCATCGGCGCGTCATTTCGAGAGCCTCATTCCCCTCGCCAAGATCATATCTTCAGCGCTTGATGTTGGGGAGAAGACCAAAGGGGTTCAGCGTCACTACTTCGACCTTCTAAAGGAACTGGGACCGGAGCTGACGATCCTGAGAGAAACGCCTATCGAGGAGATAGAGCGCATCGCCGGCCCCGATATAGCTGAGGGTGTCCGGCGTGCTAGGACGGGTGAAGTCAACATAATGCCAGGGTTTGATGGCGAATATGGAAAGGTTGAAGTCTTTCCGTCAAGGTGGTGCCTTTCAAATTTCAACGCGCGTCAGGACGAAGTCTTCCCGTCGGATTGAAGAATTTACACCAAGTCACGTCGGGATATCCCTGTCTTGAATGTGTATGGGTAGAAGTGGTAACATAATATACGGACTACCACTCTTGGAAAAGGGAGCTTTCCTTGTTTCGTGAAGATGCAAGCCGGGAATATCTCATCACCCAGCAGTCGCTTTCCGTATTTTCACCCAGCTGTGGCCGCCTGGTTCGAGGAGACCTTTGGAGAACCGAGTCCGCCGCAGGCATTGGGTTGGCCTGCCATCGCTTCCGGCGAAAATGTCCTTATCTTGGCACCCACCGGGTCAGGGAAAACCCTTGCGGCGTTTCTCCAGTGTCTCAGCTGGCTCTTTTCCCAGTTTGAATCCGGCAAAGACATTGATTCCGGAGTGCAGGTCATTTATATCTCTCCGCTCAAAGCTCTGGACAATGATATTCACCGCAACCTCGAGCTGCCACTAGATGGGATCAAAAAAACAGGATCCCGTCTGGGAATGGATTTGCCTCGGTTGATAGCTGCCGTCCGCACCGGAGATACTCCTGCCAGCCAGCGCCAGAGAATGTTGAGGCATCCCCCACATATTCTCATCACGACCCCAGAATCCTTGTTTCTCATGCTCTGTTCCAAATCACGTGATATTCTCTCCACCGCCAGATTCGTGATCATTGATGAAATACATTCCCTTTTCCCGACCAAACGAGGGGTCCATCTTTCATTGAGTCTCGAGCATCTCGATACGCTGATCCGCCGGCGCGGTTTGAGTTCGCCCCAGAGAATCGGGCTTTCCGCCACTATACGACCTCTGGATGAAGTGGCTCGATTCCTTGGTGGGGGAATTCCCGCCTTTGGCGGGGGAACTCCCGGCGATCTCAATGACCGGCGCCCCGTCTGGATTCCCCGCCCTGTAAAGATCATAGATACTGGACAGAGGAAAGAGCTGGATCTGAGGGTAGAGACCCCGGTGGAGAATCTAAGGGAACTCCCGGAGAAGACCATATGGCCAAGCATATATCAAGAGCTGACATTTCAGGTGCTTACACATCGTTCGACCCTCATTTTCGTCAATAATCGCGCTCTGGCGGAGCGTATCGCGGCCAATATAAACGAATTGTCAGGACAACGGGTGGCTCGTGTTCATCATGGAAGCATTTCGCGCGAGGTTCGATATGAGGTGGAATCCCTTCTCAAGGCAGGCCAGCTCCGGTGTCTTGTGGCTACTTCCTCACTTGAGCTGGGCATTGATATTGGGTCAATCGATCTTGTAATCCAGGTCGAATCCCCCCATGAGGTAGCGCGCGGGCTCCAAAGGGTAGGCCGCGCAGGACACCTTTTGAACCTGCCTAGCAAAGGGCGCATCCTGGTCAAGACGCGTCAGGATCTCCTGGAAGCTGCTGTCATTGCACGGGAAATGACGATGGGTCGGATAGAGGAATGCCATGCTCCCCGCAACTGCCTGGATGTCCTGGCCCAGCATGTTGTCGGATTCGCCCTAGAGGGGCCCCTTCCTGTGGACGAGCTTTTCAATCTGGTAAGACAAGCCTATGGTTATTCCACATTGCCCCGATCGGCCTTTGAATCCGTCCTTGAAATGCTTTCTGGGAGGGTCAGGGATGATGAATTTCTCGGCGTGAAACCGCGCGTTTTTTGGGACCGGATAAATGGCAGGGTCAATGCTAGTGAAAGCGGCAAGCACCTTATCTACGCCAATGGCGGGACCATTCCTGACCGCGGGTATTATGGTGTTTATCTGTCGGGATCCGGAGAGCGGCTCGGGGAACTTGACGAGGAGTTTGTCTTTGAGCGTCGTATTGGCGACCGTTTCATCCTTGGAACCAGCATATGGCAGATCGATGAAATACATAATGACAGGGTTATAGTATCGCCCGGAAAGGGGGCCCCGACTGTTCCTTTCTGGAGGGGCGAAGGGGTCGGTAGGCCCTACGAGCTTGGCTGTATCATGGGCGAATTCCTGGAGGAAGCTGAAAAGAGGCTTGATAGTACTGATTTCATGGACTGGATTTGCCGTGATTTCCCCATAGGCTCCATAGCAGCCCGGAATCTGTATGAATTTCTCAAAGCGCAGAAAGAGGCTACAGATCGTCTGCCATCACGAAATTGTATTGTCCTGGAAGAATTTCAGGATGAACTCGGCAACTGGCGTGTAGCTATTCATTCCATTTTCGGCCGCAGGGTGAATGAGCCTCTGGCCATGCTGCTAGCCGATGCTATCCATGAGAAATATGGTCTATTGCTGGAGTGTGTCTGCCAGGATGATGGTATAATCTTCCTTTGTCCCGCCGCCGATAGGCCGCCATTATTAGATTTTATGTCTCTCGATGTGGAGAGCCTCGATGAGCGGCTTGCCCGGCTCATCAAGACCGCCCCTCTTTTCGGACTTGTTTTTCGTCATTCAGCCACGCGCGCGCTCCTGCTGCCGAGGCATGCATATGGCAAGAAACGCACGCCGCTGTGGCTATCGCGTCTCAAAGCGAAGGATCTCCTCCAGGTAATCGACAGGTACCCTTCATTTCCAATAGTCCTGGAAACCTACAGGGAGATCCTGGAGGACATATTCGACCTTCAGAGCTTGCGCCTTCTAATCTCTCGCATTCATGATAGTTCCATCCAGATACACCACGTGAGGAGAAAGACACCGTCACCTTTTGCGCAACCAATGGTCTTTGGCCTTATGGCAGCGTATATGTATGAACTTGACACCCCAAAGGCTGAGCGCAAAGTGCATTCCATGGGGATAAATAGGGAAACGCTCCGGGCTCTGCTTTCTCAGGAGGAGATCCGGGGGCTCCTGGACACTGAGGCTATCAGAGAAGCAGAAAGGGCCGCGAGTGGGATTCATTCCATAAAGCATTTTGATGATCCAGATGAAGTGCATGCCTGGCTTCTTAAGATCGGGGACTACATACCTGCTGAGAGCGAGAAAGAATCATATAGCCATCGTAGTCGCGAGTTAGAACAAACTATGTCAAGACTCAAGGCTCTAGGGCGCGCGACTCAAGTTACATGGACAATTCCCGACCTTGCAAGGAAGGTAGACGCCTGGGTCTCGATGGAAAACCTGAACGACTATCGTGTGGCACTGGCTGGGCGAATTTCGGTAGATGGTGGCGATCTGGCAGCTGCTTACTCTGACACCATGGGATCAATGCTCTGCCACTTTGGAACGGGGTCTATAGGGGATGCTGGGTTGAAACCATTGAATAGCACCGGACAGGCTGAACCATCCCGGGAAGAAGCGCTGGACAGAATCGTCCGGAGGTTTGCTCAAACCCATGGTCCTTTCAATATCCGGGATCTAAGGAATCGTTATGGACTTGGTGAAGTGGAATCAGCCGGTTCTCTCGGGAGGCTCGAAGCGGAAGGGCTGATCCAATCTGGGGAGTTCTTGCCATGGGGAAATGAGAGGGAATGGTGCTGTACATCCATTTTGCAGCGGATTCACAGGACCAGCCTGGCCAAGGCCCGGCGTGAAATAGAACCATGCGATCCCGAGACCTATGCGTTGTTTCTCGCCCGGTATCATCGGATAGATTCGCCAGGCATGGGGCAGGAGGCATTGGGCGGAGTCCTTGCTCAGCTCAGGGGGGTTTTCCTGCCCGCCAGAAAATGGGAAGGTGGCATTCTACAGGCGCGTATACAGGACTACTCGCCATCTATGCTGGATCATCTCATTAGCAGAGGACAGCTTACGTGGGTGGGCGCTGGAGGCAGGATCGCATCTTTGAATGTAGCCTTCTGGCCGGCAGACCGCGATCTCCCTCCGGGCATGCCACATTTCGTGCTTCAGCAGGCCCGTTCGCTACCGGGTCAAACCAACGATGCCGCAATAGATCTGGGGCGACTATCGGACGATGCCCGCCAGGTCATCTCTGCCCTGCGTTCAGGGGGCGCCATGTTCCTAAACCAGATATGGCAGAGAACTGATCTTCCTCCGGAGCGGCTTATAGCTGCCATAATCGAGTTGGTTACCATGGGTTATGTGGCAAATGATACATTTGAGCCGGTCAGGCAGATCGTGGAACGAAGATGGATGATGAACAAGGTCATAGATAGGATGGGAAGATGGTTTCTAGTCGAAGGTCCTGGTGATGACCATGCGGAGAACCTTTCCGAGATGCTATGCGACATGTTTTTCGACAGGTATGGCATTGTCACGCGTGAAGTGGCCATGTCGGAGGGAATCTCCTGGGGTATCCTACATAATATTCTAGATGCATGGGAGGCTTCTGGCAGGATAAGAAGAGGGTATTTCGTCCAGGGTCTATCTGGTATCCAGTATGCACGGCCGGATGTCATCGAAGAACTGAGAAAGACCCGCGATGAGAAGGCCAAGTGTTTCCTCGGGCTGGTCGGCGGGGATCCGTCCAACCCCTGGGGCAGTATCCTTCCATGGCAGTTGGCATGTGGCAACAAACAGTCGGAATGCGGCAATGGCCTCAGTTCTCCTCTGCATCCCTCTTCTTTGTCAGCGATAGTGATGCGCTCAGGACGACCAGTTTTGGCCGCAGATGGAGCAAAAGCCAGAATTCGCACTCTTTCTGATTTGCCGGATGACGAAATGATTCCTGCGCTTCAGGCCCTGATGAATATTCTATCCAAGATGAATGGCAGGCGACGGATAGAAATAGCGGAATGGAATGGCGGTCCGGTCCTCGGAACTCCGGCGGCGCATTACCTTGCTGAACTAGGGTTTGAGCGGGGACCGCGGACCATGATCAAGTGGTGCGGATGATAGCATTGCGATCCTCAGTCTAGTCATTGGTTCTACATCGAACGATTCATCAGAACTCACCCCTATTATTTTCAATAGGGCCTCTATAACCTTATAAGCAGAACATGTATATAATTATTTATACATCATGAGCTTTATTGAAATTTCTCGTTTTTTCCTCGGCACCATTCGACGCGATTTGCGGTGGGGGGGTAGTAAAATATGATCGAGGAATCTATCATAATGCCCATCATCGGTATTCTGTTCACGAAAGAGTGTTTCTGCTATCGACTTGTAGATAAAATACAGTCCTCGCCATTATTTATTACGACAATCGCCTCTCAATCTGAATCCAAGCCTGAAGGAGGACTGTAAAAAAGGCGAGATTACCTTACTCAACGGAAGTATAAATCACTTCTTAGAACCTTAGCTGAAGCTGAATTTGTTATATTAGATCCAGCGGGAGATAGCAATAGGTGTTTAGCATCTCAACGTTTCGATAGATAAGGTTTTTGGTGTATATAGGATGCAAACCATCGCGAAAGACCTTCTATGTCAATAGGTTTATCAAGAGATTTTAGGTAGTACAAATGTTCGTGCTCTTTGAAGGGACGGGATTCTCCCCTTCCACCGGCAATGGGCAGATTAAAATCCAATCCTTACCGGCGGTTAAAGAACATTGAAAACCAAATATCTAATATTATGCTGCCCGACTAAGATGCCTGGCGCGGGGTGTGATAAACATGGCTTCGTCATAGCAAGTACGGTTTTTCCACATGGCAAAAACAATCCGTACCCAGATATTTGCTAATGCCCGCAAGGCTTCATGGTGGGTTTCGCCCTGGCTTCTCTTGGTGTCGTAATATTCCCGTGCCCAGGAGACCTGCCTGATGCTCTGGAAGGCAAATAGGTGCATGGCTCGTCGGAAAGGTTTGACGCAGGATTTGCGTTGCCGGGCAAAGCGGTACTTGCCGCTCTGAAAGATTACCGGCGAGGTGTCAGCTAAAGCCTGAACCACAGCTGCGTTCTCGTAGCGTTCCCTATCATCGTCCCACTCCGCCAACAATCTTGGCGCCAGCCTCCCGGCCGCTCCTGGAAGGCTAGCGAAGATTTTGCTGTCGGAGTGCAATTGAAAAAGGCGGTTGATCTCCTCATCATAAGCAGCTATCTGCTCTTTGACTACTTCCAGCTGACCCACCAGAGCGAGCATTAAGCGGCACTTTGCCCGCACAGTGGGGGCGCTGGCTCGAAGCTGAGGCTCCTGCGCTTTCTGCCAGATAGGGTTGGCTTCGAGAAGAACTCCGGGGCAACCGGATAATACTCCTTCAGGCAGGCAATGAGTTTATTGGTCAGCCGGGTGGATTCCTGGATGAGGCTGTCCTGGTCGCGGGTAAGCATCTTTAGTTCCGCTATTAGTTCAGTATCTGGCTTAAGTCTCTTCAGTTGCGCCAGATCGGACCGGCCAATGTTGGCCAGAAGCCGGGCATCGATGGGGTCGCTCTTTGCCCCGGAGGGCTTTCGCCGGTAATCCACAACCTTTGGATTCAAGGGGTAAACCGGAAAACCGGCTTCTAAAAGAAACTGCACCAGAAGGCCGTTTTTGGTTTCCACCAGGCAGGCGAAGCTTTCCGGATCGGGGTTGATACTCAATAGTTTTTGTTTCAACTGCTCTAAGCCTTCCCTTTTATGGGGAATGGTGAAGCATTTTAGGTCTTGACCTTTTTCATCGAGCACGGCTACGTCATGATGCAGGTCAGCCCAGTCAATCCCTACAAAGTACATGTTCAGAACCTCCCCAGAAAGAATTCTGCTGCAGACTGGCAGTGGGCCTTATCTAACACGGTGCTCGAAGCACAACCCTTCTATGAACCGCAGTCTGCAAATTTGATCCGGGAAAGGTAGCTCTTTCGTAAGCAGTCGAATTGCCAGGAGGTGGAATCCTTTTCCCGGAAACCTTTTAACTATCTTTGCCAACTTAGGAGGGTATTCCTGCTGCCTAAGTTGAGTTTAGCAGATAAGGAGGTGAGTCTCCAATGGTAGACCAGGAGACGATACTTGTTGACGAAAATGCCTTAGATATTGAGGAACTAGACCTGAGCGACTTAGAAACACTAGGAGAACTCTGCTTCACCCTAGATGCCGGTTGTGGTGCCGTTATTGTCTGTGGTGGTTGTAGAATTTGCTGAGACTATCCGATGATTAATGTAAAAGGAGGGTGGATTAGAAGTGGCTAATGAGGATCAGGTTCTCTTACGAGAGCTAGAGATGGAGGAACTAGACCTTTCGGAGCTGAACGATCTGGCCGAGTTGTGCTATACCCTAGATGCTGGTTGTGGCGCTTTAATCTGGTGCGGAGGATGCTGCTAGTACTACTTTGTTATGTAGGCAGCTGCCATCCAATTCGGCGGTCGGTAGCGTGGCTGACCCGCCCTGTAATCTGTGTCTGAAGGGCGACAGGCGGCCGCTTCTGCGATTAAGTTGCCATGTGCTACCTATCTGGCAGAATAGTACCAGGAATATGCTTGGAAATTCTCCTGAATGGGCTACATCCCACGATATATTGGGACAATGTCTGAGCATGGTCACAATATGTGGAGACTGCAAGTGTCTTTGATCAATCTCCTAAGTCGGTCATTACAAATAACCGGTACATTTTTGCCCCCAAACTTGAAGCGATGAGAATTTCTATTCCTGATCTAGAGGCGCATAACATAAAGTGGTAATCCCAGCGGGGGATATGTCCTCCTGTAGCCACGAGTTACCTTCGGCCATCGTCGACTGCCGGTCGCTTGGCAGACGACAACAATCGCTACCGAGCGATCGGCGGTTTTCTAGGCGGAGGGGATGCTGATTAGGACGCGCATAAAATGACTGTACAATTATTAAGGCTTATCGGGGCTTACTGTGAAACTGGGCTAGCACACTCATGATTTTGGCGATAAGAATTAGCTAACATGCAAGAAAATTAAGTAATATGAGAATAACCCGTATAGATCGGAGTAAATGTTCGTATATCTGTATTCACGCGAACAGATTCACATTTAAGTAGCCAACCTCACACAAATCTGTGATGGTCCATTATTAATTCTAAGACACGCCAAAAGGGCGAAGGGCAGATCACTTTGGTAGATGTAGGTGATTTCTGGACTCCATAGCTGAAGCCAGGGGCATCATAGATTACTTGAGGCATGGATTTACTCTCTGCGGCCTCAGCTATGATGAAGTGGCGCAATCTCTAGGTTTGGGCAGTATTGGGCTTGTATTTCTAATAATCTCGCCGAGGTGATAAGAATGAGGGAGCGCCATATATTGGACAATCTAAAACTCATTGATTGCGGCGATGGGCGGTATGGGGCATTTAGCCTTCTTTCAGGCATTATGCTTAAGCTCAATGAGCGTTCTTATCATATACTGAGATTATTGGTGAAGGGGGGAGACGAGTTTGAGATAGCCGAAAGATTGCGCGGCTCATATAGGGAGATTAAGGGGGTTATTAACTCAGTATCCAATATAATCCACAAAGAACAAATAGCGAGTCCCACCAAGGAGTCGGTACTGGGCAAGCTGCAGCTAATAGTAACTAATTACTGTAATTTTAAGTGCAGATACTGCTACGCAGATGGTGGCATGTACCACCAACAGGTCCGGGGCCAAATGACTCCCGAGGTTGTACGCGAGGTATTCGAGCAGTTCTATGCAGTCTACCATCGGATAAAGGCGATTCAGATTTTCGGGGGTGAACCACTCTTAAATTGGAGAATAATAGATTTCATATGCAATTATCTAGAGCAGAAGTGCAGTAAAAAAGATGTTCCTAAAATAGGAATGAATACAAACCTTAGCATTTTGCCTGCGAGGATGATTGAGATCATAGGGCAACATGATATACATCTCTGCGTAAGCTTAGACGGGCCGCAGGAAATAAATGATATGTTGCGGATTCATAGAAGCGGCAAGGGGACATTCAAGACGGTCGCCAAAAACATCTGCCGACTCAAGGAGGCTACCGGTCAGCCGGATGCGCTCGAGGTTACATATACAATGGAGCATGTGAAAGCAGGCTTGACCCGCAGGGATGTAGCTCGGTTTCTGCGTGACAAATTCGGGGTCACCACCATATTGATCTCAAATGTCGGTGACATGGGAAACCCAGAAGGATCCCAAATAAGATCACAGCTTCTCGTTGAGCAGGGGGAGGATTACTTCGGTGAGAGGCTACAGGAATCGCTAGGGTTGTTACATGAGGGGATATTGGATTTCGAGCCCCTCAAGATTCTGATATATTTGGCATTGAATTGGGGTTCAGAATACTATTGTACCGCTGGCATTAACACAATATCTGTGATGCCAAATGGAGATATGTACCCATGCCAGTTATTTTGTGGTAAAGAGAAATTCTACATGGGGAATTGCCTAAGAGATGGCATTTTTGATAATGCACATTTCGGGCAAGTCCAGGGATATTTGCTAGATATGAAGAAGGATCATAACGCCCTATGCAGAAATTGCTTTGTGAAACCGTATTGCCATGCATGTATTGCTTATCAATACGATAAAACGAATGTCTTGATTCCCATAGATGAGGCGTACTGCGATAGGACAAGAAGGACCGTAGAGGTCGCTATTGACACTTTGTTTAGCATGAGGACAAATGAAAAGATCTGGAAAGACTTTATCTCGAGCATTTACAAAATTGCAAACTGGGTATATGTATGAAAAGCCTGCAAAAGGACATAGCTGGGGCATGAGGGGGGTCTTTTACGCCAATTTTTCCAGATATTCTTACAAAGTCAAGGGGCGAGTGCAGGAACTGGCCATATCATTTGGATTTTGTTTCGGAGAGGAGGTTAACATTGAAAAGGCTAAGTATTGATTCCATACGCAGCCACTCTCTATCAATGAAAACAGGTGTTCTTGAGAAAATAAGGGAAATCTTAGATAAAAGTGAGTGGAAAATAGAGAATTCGATAATAGGTCTAGCGAAACCGAATTTGAATAGCGCTATTAGTACCTTGTCAATAAGCAAAATCATATCCGTGCCTGATACTGCACTCTTAATTCGTGAGCATAGCCACATTTGTGTTAACCCTGAATTTCTCTTACGCGCCATAAAATTTTGCCAAAAAAATGGTTTTTCGTTTGTCTTCATGCATTCCCATCCCTATGACACTGCAGTTCCTTCGCGTGCAGATGAAATAGCGGAAGAAGGTATAATGCGAAAGGTCCTTGAAAGAATACCCAATAGTTTTCATGCAACGATTATTATTGGCATGAGATGTATATGGGGGAGAATATGGTTAGATACACCTTTAAGGTGGGTTCCCTTAGATCATGTGTATATCACGGATGATCGATCCGATACCATATTGTATGAGTTGCATTGTATAGACCATCAATTTAAATATGCATAATGGAACCCACGATAGCTCTATATAAGCCTATCTATCCTGGTGTCGATTGACATGTAGACTGGGAATATGGTCGGCGCTATGTGACTATAGCTAGGGGTGGGCGGGAATCTAGAATTGCAGTGCGATCTAGGATTGTCTCACAGATCAATGCAGACTTGCTATTTCAGCCCAGGGAGGGAATTCTATGAAGGATTCCGATACTTGGTTAGGGCTCAGACGGGTATTTGGCTTCTTAAGGCCGCAATGGCCCTGGATGGCGATCAATCTATTTAGTGTTGCCCTTGGTGCGGCCTTAACTGTATTCATCGCCCACTTCATGAGACATACCATAGATATGTCTCTCAGTGCCAACCGGGATGCCTTCCTATCTAACGTGCTAATCCTATTGATCTTGATTGCGCTCAACTTTCCAGCCGAATATCTTGCCCGGTATTCTACCGGGCGATTCACCGCATATGGCCTCCGCGATATACGATGGCGTGCCGGACGCCATATAGCAGGGATATCGACTTCATACTTAGATTCTGGCCACTCTGGCGATATCGTTTCCCGCCTTACCAATGATATAGGTGTTTTGCAGGATTTCTTGCAAAGGGATTTCTCCCAATGCATCCTTCAACCACTGCTGTTCTTGGGTTCCTTCACTTACCTTGTGCTCACAAACTGGAGATTAGCGCTATTCAGCGTCGTCACAATGCCATTATTCACGTTTTGGGCGAATATGCTGGCCGGGCCGATAGCAAAGCATACCAATCAATTTCAGGAAAATCTAGGAAAATTGAATTCGCTGCTTCAGGATGCTATTGGCGGTATACAAATAGCCAAATCATTTAACCTCGGAGACCTTTTGATCAGGAATTATAAGGCAGCAAACGAGAAAACGATCGGTGAGGGGGTCAACATAGCAAGAGCTCAGGCTAAGGTATTCTCCCTGGGCATATTTCTATCTGTCTTACCTTTCATCCTGTGTATGGCCTATGGCGGATACCTTGTTATAGCGAATGAATTAACAATGGGGAGTCTGATTGCCTTCCTGAATTTGCTTAATTATCTGGTACAGCCATTATCTATGATGCCCCAATTGATGGGCAGTCTGAAGGGATCCATGGCAGCTGGTCTTCGAATATTCGAATTATTTGAACAACCAATGGAGCGTACCGACGGCATTCCACTCGAACCTGACAGCACAATTCCCCCCATCGCCCTAAGGAATGTGTCTTTCTCCTATGATGGCAAGGCAGAAGTATTGATAGATCTCTCTTTTGAGTTGCCTGCGGGATCTACCATAGCGCTCGTTGGACCAAGCGGTAGCGGAAAGACAACTGTGATCAAACTCATATGTGGGTTTTACGAACCTCATAGGGGGGAGATCCTGCTATATGGACATAACCTGAAGGAATGGAACCTTCAATGTGCAAGATCCTATATATCCTTGGTATCTCAGGACCCCTACTTGTTCCCGACTACCATCGCTGAGAATATAGCCTATGGAAGGCCGGGGGCGAGTCTGGAGGAAATAATCAAGGCAGCTCAGGCCGCAAATGCTCATGAGTTTATAGTTCAATTACCCGAAGGGTATAACACATTGGTGGGCGAAAGGGGAGCCAAACTCTCGGGGGGACAAAGACAGAGGATAGCGATAGCAAGAGCGATACTCAAGGATGCTCCAATACTGCTATTAGATGAGGCTACATCTTCGTTGGACTCAGAATCTGAGAGACTGGTCCAAGAAGCATTGAAATCGCTGATGAAAGGGAAAACGACCCTCGTGATAGCCCATAGACTGAGCACCATAGAAAATGCAGATATAATATATGTCATAGATGAGGGTAAAGTCGTAGAGCAAGGAAAGCACAGAGAATTGCTTGACGAAAATGGCCTTTATAAGCACCTTTATGACTTACAATTCAGGGATGGAAGGGATGAGACTCTTCCATCAGACGAGTGTCAGGACGGCATTGCGGGGGGAGTATTACCGACATGAGCGAGATTCTTTTCATTTCCCGTGGCCTAGGATGGGGTCATAGCATAAGAGACATACTCATAGCGGAAGAGATATTCAGGAATAGACCAGAAATATCTCTGGGGTTTTCATCTTACGATTCGGGGTATAGAGCATATGAGGCTTTTGGTAGGTGCTGCTTCAACCTTGACCTACCAGCTGCTGGATCAGTAGGGAGACGCATATGCAGATTGGCCAAATACATTCGAGAGGTTGCCCCTATGTTAATAGTCTCGGATGAGGAATTATTCGCGCTACCGCTATCGCGAGGCCTTGGCATACCTTGCATCCTTATAACTAATTGGTTCCCCCCACCTGGGGACGAAGAAGGAATTGATATGTTCAATCAGGCGGACATGATTCTACTTGCAGAACAATCTGGCTTCCCCAGGGCTAACAGAAGAATAACATCCCCAATCCTGTATACGGGACCCATATATAGGCGAAATGCGTATACAGCGCAGGATCTACAGGCTGCCAGAGAGTCTTTGGGCATCGGGGTGGAGGAGAGAATTATCTTGGTAACGCTGGGCGGCAGTGGGAGCATAACTACCATGGCGGCTAATATATCTCTCCTGGAAATCATAATTGAAGCATTCCTGCAGTCACAGGCTGCTGAGAGTCTTTGTTTAGTATGTGGCTCTCTGGGTAAGTTTTTCTCATATGCTTCTTCAGTAGATGAATGTATAAGAATTATAGATAATACACCAGACATATTGAAATTGGCTGCTATCAGCCATCTAGTCATAACAAGAGGAGGCATAAATACATTATGGGAGATGGCGGATATCGGGGTACCAACCTTGGCTATCCCATATCCTCCTAGCATCAACATGTTTGAAGAACTATATGTCCAGATTATGGCCAAGCGAGGACTCACGATATACATTTCCCAACAAGACCTAACAGTAGAGAAACTATTGACGGTTATGCAAGAAATACAAGGTCCTGATTATAGAAATAGGGTAAGGAGCAACTTCGCCAACCTGCATATAGAGTGGGGCGTCCCCAGAGCAGCTCAAGCCATAATGGCCCATTTCGATACCCATTGTTGGGCAAAAGGGAGATGATCACAGGACTGAATGACATACCTGTATCATGCTCTGAAACGCATGGGGCTTTGCAATGATTCCACCTTTACTTTAAGGTCAGAGCAGTTCCCAGAGCTTGCCCAACTTGCGGGTATAGACCTCGACAGGTGCAGGAAATTGGCCTTTGACCTCGCAGAGGCTGATAATTCAACGAAAGTGAGCATCCCCCGGAAATTGGATGGGTTCAGCCTTCATGGGAATGCGAGGATATTCTATAGGACATACAAGAGGTGCAAGACCCGGTATATAGTCATTTTTAACCCGGAACTTCGCGTCACGAGGAAGGAGAACGGGAACCAACGGGTTGAAAAAGCAAAGATGGAGATAAAGGAACTGAACAGCGAGCTATCGGAGGCCGCAAAGGATATAAATGGTGCGCCTAGCAGGACTCGAACCTGCGCACCCGGCTCCGGAGGCCGGCGCTCTGATCCTCTGAGCTATAGGCGCACTTCTTCTATCCCTTTTGTGGTTACACTGTAATAATAACAGCTTGGCGCAGCTCTGTCAAATCTCCATTTTTTTCATTTAGATCGATTTCCCTTCAGACCAATTAGGTCTGAGGCAGGTGAGATCGGTCAGTCTAGATAACAAATGAGACAAATCAGTTGAAAGAGGTTGGGGCCAATATCCATTGGCATATCATATTATAGGAGGCGTTATCCGATGAATGCGATGAGTATAAGAAAAGGACCCTTGGGATTCAGATTGAGCGCGAGGGCTATTGTCATATCAGCGTTGATTTTGATTCTGACCGTATCTTCAGTGACCTTTGCTGAAAGCAAGAGGAGCGGTGGCTCATTCGTCTTCGGGGGTTCTATTCATGTTGACGCCGACGAAGTTGTTGAAGGCGGCGTGGTGTCCATGGGTGGAAAGGTCACGGTAGATGGGCGTGTGATAGGAGATGCAGTATCCATCGGCGGACCGGTTGAGGTAAATGGCACGGTCGAGGGAGATGTAGTTTCTGTCGGATCAAGGATTTATCTAGGCGAGAAAGCTAGGGTAACAGGGGATGTCACAAGCGTGGGCGGTTCTATCGAAAGGTCGCCCGGCGCCGTTGTGCAGGGCGATGTCACAACTTCGGGCTTCCCATTCACGTTCAGATTCGGTAATATGATTTGGCCCCATATGCGCTGGGCACCCAGGCATATGCCATGGGAATTCTTCGGAGCCATGTGGATCATCAGGCTCATAGGCGCATTGGTCTTATCTCTGGCCATCGTTGCCATCTGGCCGAATCATACAGCCGCCGTGGCTTCAGCCATCGAGGCGAAGCTGGGGCGGATTACACTTGTTGGACTGGTGGCGTGGCTGCTTCTTGTGCCCTCCATCATAATCCTGGCTATTACCCTGATAGGTATCCCGCTCATCCCGCTCTGGGTCTTATTCTATATAGTAGCAGCGATGTTCGGGCATGCAGCTGTCTCGATCTTAGTGGGGGATAGAGTTGCAAAGCTGGCCAATGCCACTATGACGCAGCTTGTCAAGGTGCTTGTGGGCGCCCTCATCATTGCGCTTCTGGGCTGGGTCCCGGGGCTGGGAGCGTTAGTGGCTGTCGTCGTGGGTGTAATTGGCCTTGGGGGCGTGTTGGAAACCAGGTTTGGGACAAATAAGCCGTGGTTCCCATCCCGGCAGCCCCAGCCTCCTCAGCAGTGATACAGCAGTACCGGCCGAATGGTGCGATAGCACGGCAATCCTGGGGCGGGGAGCGTTCCGTAAAAGAGATGAATATCTAGCGCCCGAGGAGGAGGCCGAGTATAAGTCCTAGGCCTGTAAGGATATAGGTCTTGATTGTGCCAGCATTGGCGGGGATGAGCTGCGCGGTGGCTTCATAGAAAGACCAGCATACCTTCGTAGCGCGGTATGCTTCAAGGCCTCCGATGAGACCTAGAAGCAACCATGGGCTACGAAAGTAGACAGCTAGTCCCACTATGGAGATCTCCGCCAATGCCATCAATATAGCGAAGACTGTTCGCGCCTTGCCTCGCCCCATCCGGACAACCAAATTGCGTTTGTTGGCGTGCAAGTCTGCCTCAAAGTCTGGGAATTCATTGATCCACAGGACTGCCGCGATGAGGATGCCGAGCGGAATGCTGATGAGTATCGGTCTTAGTGATAATTGGCCAGTTTGAACTACATAAGTTCCTAGCATCAATAATGGACCAAAGGTAAAGCCCACGGTGACTTCGCCAAAGCCGCGATATGCAAGGGATAATGGCCACATGCTGTAGCCAATGGCGAGAAGCCCGCCGATGGCAGCGATCCAGAAGGCGTGCCAGGTCCTGAAGATCCAGATGAGAATACCGATAAGCGCGGCAACCGTGAAGCTTGCTATGGCGATGATGATGACCTCATTTTCGGAGAGAAGCCCCCCTGTTATCGTCTTTTTCCCTCCTGAAAAGGGAGTCAGATTTTCCGGAGAGACAAATCTATCAGCGCCGGAACGCCAATCTACGACCTCATTGACGGCGTTTTTGCCCACCTCCACAGCATATATTCCAATGAGGGTGAGGAGAAACCATCCAATGGAAAAGGATGCTGCATCTACATAAGCCAGTGTCACAGCTGTGAGCATTGGCACTGTGGAGGCTATCCAGATCTTTGGATCTGCCAGTTGGATCAATCCGCGTTGCTGGCGTGCGGATAGAAATGTGAAGATCAAGTATCCTCCCTCCCATTGATAAGGAATACGTATGACAAAGTCCGATGACCGCGCTTTGCTGATGGCGAGATTCTATGCAAGAGCGACGAGATTACATATGATATGAGCGATGAGAACCATAGGCCTGATTATGCCCAGAATTGACTATACCGCTATTTGTCTATTGAAGCAAGTATTTATCATGTGCTGAAGTCAGGAGTGGGTTGGCCTGGAACCCTGATATCTATCTTGGCATAATTTATGTTAGAACAAAGGCAGGGAAGAAGCGTTCCCTGGTGAAAAGATCTAATTACTGTCATATTATCTTCATGGCAGACGCCCATGCTGCTTCGGCAGCACCAGCGGAAGGATGAAGACCCGCGGGGCGGGCGACGCTGTTTTCTGGGTAGTCGGCCATGCCGCGAGAGCGGCGCCTACGAAAAATGAAAATGCCGCTCAGCTATTTTCAAAGTAGTTCCGAGGAGGCATGGGTAGCTGGAAGGGAGTGGTGTCACGTGCTGGGGATAAAGGCTTTGGTTTGTCTTGACCCCGGCCATTAGCCCGGGGGGAAGGATCCAGGAGCGGTGGGCCGGACGGGGACCCGTGAAGCTGATATCAACCTTAGCGTGACGCAAAGGATAGGGGATGAGTTGAAACGACACGGCATCTCAGTTTTGCTTACGAGGACAGATGATGTGTTCGTCAGCCTCAAGGATAGGGTAAACATGGCGAATGCCGCTGATGCCGCGATCTTCGTCTCGATACACTGCAACTCTGCAGAGGATGAAGGGGCTCATGGTACCGAAACATACCACAGCGTGGGCAGCAAACCGGGTAAGATTCTCGCGGAGACCATACACCAGTCCCTGGTGAAAGCTGCAGGTCTGTTCGATCGAGGAGTGAAAGAAGCCAAGTTCTATGTCTTGAGACGGACAAAAATGCCGGCTACACTCGTGGAATTGGCGTTCATATCAAACAAAGATGAGGAAAAGCTACTTAAAAGTGAGGAATTTCAACAGAAAACAGCGAAGGCAATAGCGGAAGGAATCATCAATCATAGTTTTTGAGGGGGGCGCGAATTGGCTAAGACACGGCAAGACCTTGCGGCAACTCTGAGCCGCATCGATTCGAGAGGATACAAGGCTTATGAAGAGATACGCGGCGAATACGTATTTCCTGGTTTCCGTCTTTTCATAGATCATGTTCAGGCTGACCCATTTGCTCCTCCGAGCAGATTTAGAATCCGTGTTCCTCAGGAGATAGCCAAATTTCCCAGCCGTTATTTAGAAAGTGCAATAAGGCGAATTGCCCTTGCTGACTATCTGACGCGCACTTTCAGCTCCGCGGCCGCCAGGTCGGCGCACGGCCACGGGACCGGTAAGAGCGGGCGCATATTCATGCCCCGTCCGGGTCAGGAGATTCTCATGAGGAATTCTGTACTGATCAGTGAAGATGGAATCGAGGCCAGATTTGCGGTAGGCCTTCCCGCGGCAGGGCGCAGGATATTGGGAAAGGTGGCGGAGGAGATCTGCTGTAGCCTTCTGCCCAAATTAGTGCATGAGGTTTTGATGTATCAGTCCCTGAGGGTTGACGACCTCGATCTCCACATTATGGTTGCAGAGGACAGCGAGGCCTTACGCGGGCTTTTGCAGGAACATCGGCTTGTGGCTTTTGTCGCCAATGGATCTATCCTGCCGCGCCGCAGCGGAGTCGATGATAGGCCGCTTGATCAAGGCGAGGTGATACCATTCACCTCTCCCCCATCATTAGAAGTGGAATTAGAGGCACCTAACCGAGGTAAGGTGCGGGGGATGGGGATCCCGGAAGGGGTAACCCTTATCGTCGGCGGAGGATATCATGGAAAATCCACTCTCCTGCGCGCCATAGAGCGTGGGATCTATGATCATATTCCTGGCGACGGGCGGGAATTTGTGGTGACCTCTCCAGTTGCTGTTAAAATCCGTGCCGAAGATGGACGAGCCATAACAAACACCGACATAAGCTTTTTCATCAGTAACCTCCCATTTGGCGCCGACACTAGCGGCTTTTCCACGCAAAATGCGAGCGGCAGCACTTCACAGGCGGCTAATATCGTTGAGGCTCTCGAATCGGGCGCAAGAGTCCTCCTGGTGGATGAAGATACATCAGCGACTAATTTTATGATAAGAGATAGACGTATGCAGGCCTTAGTAGCGAAGGAAAAGGAGCCTATAACCCCCTTCATAGACAGGGTCCGTCTTCTCAGTGAAAAGGGCATATCAACGATATTGGTCCTGGGCGGATCCGGCGACTATCTTGACGTTGCCGACACCGTGATCATGATGGATGAATATCGGCCCATAGATGTCACTGCGAAAGCCAGGGAGATCGCCGCGCTTTTCAAAACGGGGCGCAAAACAGAAGGGACTCGAGTAGATCTTCGTCTTGGCGCCAGAATTCCAACTTCGCTTGGCTTCATGAGACCAGGTGATCGCAGGACTAAAACAAAAGCCAGGGGCACTGATACCATCATGCTGGGCCATGAAGAAATCGACCTCAGCAGTGTGGAACAGGTAGTGGACCCTGGCCAGACCCGCTTCATAGCTGATACATTGCGATATATTGGGAGCCGACTGCTTGATGGCAAATCCAATATACCGGAATTACTCGCAAGACTTCGGCGGGATATCGAGGAAAATGGCATGGACCTTGTTGCCCCCTATCTTCATGGTGAATACTGCCTCGCACGGCCTCTCGAGATTGCGGCGGCGCTAAACAGGGTGCGGACCCTTGAAATCAGGCAGAATCGCTGATATAGCGCTGTCGCGACGATGCACCGGCTATATGGCGTACTCTACCATGACGCGCTGACCCTTGCGGGCGCTTTCTATCGCTGAAAACACCATTGCCAGAGACTTGATATTATCATGGCATTCGGTCTGGGGCTTCTCACCTGTGCGCAGGTAGTTGAGCATCTCGCGCAGTGCTCCATGCATACCTGTGGCGGTCATTGGCGATAATGAAGAGGTCGTATTGTCGTACTATAGGTACTCGTTTCGACGGGATTTTCCTTCCATGACAGCGGTATACGGATTCATGTACTTCATGGATTTTAAAGGGATGTGACTTTGAAGGCAGGGATTTGCTATCCTGCAGCGAAAGATGGTCATTGAGAGAAGATGCGCATTTGGGGTGAGGATGGCTATTCGGCGTGAGACGCTGCAGCAGATGGCATGCCTCGGGAAATACTGGCTGGATCATGCGCACAGGGAAGCATTAGATTTCTGTGAAGGAGGAGTGCGCTTTGCAGGAAATTCGGGTTGGTCTCATCGGCTGTGGGGGGAATATGCGTGGACATATAAAGAGGCTCATGGGCATTCCAGAAGTCAAGATCACGGCAATATCAGACCCATTGGAGGAAAACATACAGGAAGCTATAGATACGCTCGAACTAGGGCGAGTAAAGCGTTTTTCTGATTATACAGATATGCTAGCCAGGGTAGGTCTTGACGCTGTTGTTATATCTTCTCCTCATACCCTCCATGCAAGACAGATCTGCGATTCTCTCAGGTCCGGACTCCATGTTCTCGTGGAGAAGCCAATGGTCTGTTCTGTCGAGGATGCCTTAAAGGTAATCGCTCTGAAGGAGGAGATGGGCAAGGTAGTCCTTGTGTCTTATCAACGTCACTATGCTCCGAGCTATCGCTACGCGAGAGAGCTTATTCAGTCGGGGAAATGGGGCAAAGTGCAGTTTATCACTGCGTGGCAGTGCCAGAATTGGAAGCGGGCTACTGTCGGCAAGTGGCGGCAGGACCCTGCCCTTTCGGGTGGCGGCCAGTTGAACGATTCTGGCAGTCACCTTCTTGACATCGTGCTTTGGATGACGGGACTTACCCCTAAGGAAGTCTTTGCCTATATCGATAACTGTGGAACGCCAGTAGATGTACTTTCAGCAATTTCCGTATCATTCCAAGAAGGGGCCATTGGGAATCTTTCCGTCGTTGGCGATAGTAATACTGGTTTCGATGAAGGTATCAATATCTGGTGTGAAAATGGGATGATCGAGATAAGGGGAGCAGGGCATGGATCACTCATCCTTCGTGATCCTGATCCGCGCACGCCAGATGAAGCCGAACTACCCGCAGGCTCCATTCCTGACGCGAATTTCATAGCTGCGATTCGCGGCAGGGAGGAGGTTCAATCCACGGCAGAGGATGCCCTTAAGGTGATCGAACTCACCGAGGCTGTCTGGGAATCGGCGAGAAGACATCAACCTGTCGC
The DNA here is from genome assembly GCA_013178415.1 of Bacillota bacterium. Lineage (NCBI taxonomy): Bacteria > Bacillati > Bacillota > Bacillota bacterium. The sequence continues at coordinate 86,926 of JABLXA010000007.1, forward strand.
AGTCGATCATGTCCTATCGAGGCCTGAGGCATATGGTCGTTGAGGTCAGTCGATCTTAAAGGGCCAATAAAGGCCGGCCGATCGTACTATCTCGTGGGGTTTCCCAGCGGGGGCCGGACTTGAGTCAGCTGTCGATATTTTGATCAGGTTTTTGGGGCGGGTGGCGAGTTGTTGGTCATCCATCCAATTGCTAGTGACGAGTTTTTGGTCCCACTAGATCAAGGGTGGCGAATTTTCAGGCAGGTTGCGCGCGCAGCTGGCTGAGAATTCGTCAGCTTAGACCAAGGATGGCGAGATTCTAGGCACCCCAGACCAATGGTGGCGAGTTTTTAGGCAGGTTCCCCGCAGAAGTGGTTAAAAATTCGTCAGTTTCCTCGCCGGGATGGCGACATTCTCGTCACGATGGGATAGTTTTGGCAAAATCTGGGCCTACATCATCTTGAGCTGGCTAGAATTTAGGCAGGTTTTGCACAGGGGTGACCGAGATTTCGCCAGCCCCTGGTCCAGAGTGGAGAATTTCCCGCCAGCTCGCCCTTAGATTGGAAGATTATAGGTTATGATTATCCATAATAAGGGATTTTGTAGCATATATTGGCCTGGAGTGGCGAGATTTTAGCCCGCTTGGACGCAGAGGTGGCTGAGATTTCGGCAGCCTCTGCCCTCAAGTGCCGAAAATCCTGCCACCTTACCTTTGAACTGGAGGAATTGTTTACCTTGCATTTCTCGCGTCTGCTCCAAGACCGGCGGAGGCTATCTCCTTCCTGGCGGATATACAGTCGAGCTCGAAGATCTCCAGTTGAGGAGAATGTACGCTATAATATATATAATGGGGTTGCGGCGCTCATCTCAATAAACCTCGTCACGCCTTTCTTAGGGATCTTTGCGTTGCGCATAGGAGCCACGAATACCGAAGTTGGGCTCCTTTCTGCTCTGCCTGCTCTGGTGAGCCTCGTCCTCGCCCTACCTGCGGCAACCCTTGTTGACCGCTGTCCAGACCATAAGCACTTTACCGTGCAGACCATCTTGCTCGCCCGTTTCTTATACGTGCCGCTTGCGCTAGTTCCCTTGTTTGCGTCCGAATGGCGGCCAACAGTATTGCTTCTCATGGTTGGCGTCATGACAATACCGCAGGCCCTCCTCAATGTTGCCTGGCAAAGCCTGATAGGATCTGTCATTCCACCAGAGGTGAGAGCTGATGCTTTCGCCGAACGCAGCATATGGATGACTCTAAGCGGTATGGCGGCAGCGCTCTTTGGCGGTTGGGTAATGGATGCACTCAGGTTTCCCATCGGATACCAGTTGGCTTTTGTGACCGCATTCTTCGCGGGTGTCGCGGAAGCTTACTTTCTGAATAGTCTCAGGCCATTCTCCACTGACAAAGAAGAAGATCATCGGGATAGAGCCTATTGCAGGAGTAAGGGGATTCATCAGCGCCGGGGAATTATCATCTCGGTCGTCGAAGAATGGCACAGAGTGCGTTCTAACCAGCCTTATTTTCGGTTTCTTCTGGCAACCTTATATTTCCATTTTGCATGGATGGGCGCCTGGCCCCTCTTTACAATCTATCGAGTGGAGTATCTTCATGCTGATAATGTCTGGATGAGCCTATCAGTGATGGCAGGATCCTTGGGATCGGTCGTGTTCTTTCGTTTGTGGTCTAGGTTTAGCAAACGGAGGGGATATAAAGCCGCCCTCTCATGGAGTGCGGCAGGGCTGGCACTGACAGTAGTGATATGGATCTTCGTGAAAGACCTTTGGCTTGCGACTTTTCTGGATTTTTGGGGCGGAGCGGTAACTGCGGGTATCAATCTTGGCCTGCTAAATCGCCTTCTGGAAGTGGCTTCCAAAGAGCATCATACTACAGACGTGGCTTATTATAATATAACTGTCCAGCTTGCAGCGACAGTCGCACCGGTGCTTTGGACCGCTGGTTATGACAGGTGGGGCTGGGTAGTATCTATGGGAATCACGGCGGTAGCGCGTGCGCTCGCAGCAGTGGGATACTGGTTTGCGGGCATGGCAGAGCCACGCCCTTCATCAATTGCATATACAGTGAAGAAAGAGGAATCAAGCTAACCATGGGCCAGGCGAGGAAAGAGTACTGGGAGCTCACGGTCATTGATTCTGTGGTCGAGAATGCCAAAGGACTGACATCTTCGGTCGCGGGAGACATCGATGGTGATGGCAGGGTGGAGGTGGTTGTCGGAGGGGTCGGAGTATTGTTCTGGTACCGTCCGAAAACCCTGGAGGAGGGGACCATAGACACCGATGTCACTATCTATGTAGGTATGGCCTTACAAGATCTGGATGTGGATGGCCATCCAGGACTGGTTGTGGGATACACGACCGAAGGCTCAGTCTTGGTCTGGTACAAACCTGAAAGAGGCGACTGGCAGCTCCACTGTATCGGGGAAAGCGCCGGGGATTGGCCACATGGGACGCTGATCGCGCCGGTCTTACCCGGTGGTGGACTGGCCCCGATCGCCACTTATCATAGCGCCAACAGTGGGCAAGCAGACTACCCGGAGATTTTCGAGATCCCCGCCGACCCAGCGGCAGGTCCGTGGAAGAAGCGGACCATCGCGCCGCTTATTTACAATGAAATGAGAAAAACCCCGTCCCGGGAATCGGGCGGGGTTCAGATGTTTGAGAGCCTTAAAGAGGCTCTCCAGAATTCCGAAATCCTATAATGGCGGTCATGGACCTTTCTTTTTACGCTGTCATGGCATTAGTTGGGAATGAAGAAGAAAAAGAAAAAGAAGATTATAAGGATGATGATGATCCACCACCACCACCAACCATCAAACGTCGGACGTTCCGGCATTCAAATCCCTCCTTCCCGAGAAAGGTTCGGGCTCTCACCGGCTCTGTGTCTGATATCCGGCAGCCGCTATATGATATGGGAAAACGAGGGGAAGTGTGACAAAATGCGGACAGGAAGGTCTCACAATCTGCCTGTAGAAGAATGTCGGTCCGCCTCCCCCTCCGTCTACGCGTGGCCATCATTGAGTGATCAAATGATCATTTTTATATTGCATTCTGGCCGACATTGCGCTATACTTATAGATACATTGAGAGATTGGATTGAAAGTGACGCGATATCGCCGGCTGGACTGTCTTTGATAGATGAGGCGCCGGTGATGCATAGGTTTCGTGGGCCTGTAGCTCAGTGGATAGAGCAGCGGTTTCCTAAACCGTTGGTCGGAGGTTCGACTCCTCTCAGGCCCACCAAAAAAGATCAGGAATCACAAGGGGTTTCGACCCCTTACTTTTTTTGTAAGATACCTCGAAAAGGCCTTTTGGGGATAATTTGGGGATAGTTTTTCTAAAATGGTTCCCTGCAAAACCGAAAGAACCATCATGAAACTAGAAGGGCAGGTTTCAGGCCTGCCCTTGCTTCTGTAGTCCTGTGTGCTTGGTGAAGAGGCTGTCGAGCTTTGCGGCGGCTGCTTGGTCTACGCTTCTTAAGGCATGGGCGTAAATATCGGCGGTGGTGCTAATGTTAGAGTGCCCCAGGCGTCTACTTACATTCTTTAAGGGGACTCCTTCTGCTATTAGCAGGGTGCCCGAAGTGTGGCGAAGATTCTTGAATGCGATATGAGGCAACCCATGGCGTTTTAAGAACTTAGAAAACCAATTACTGATAGTATCAGGGAACATCGGCCGGCCGTCCCACGTAGTAAATATGCGGTTAGACTCTTGCCACAAGTCCCCTACTTTTAAGCGCTCCTCTGCTTGCTGCGCTTTATACTGCTTGAGTAGAGCTATTACTGAGGGTGGAATCGCTATAGCCCTGCTAGAGGTTTCCGTTTTGGGCTCCTTTGTGAAGACCCCCCGCCCTGGTAGATACTGACTGGCCTGGTGAATATCTATGGTGCTATTTTCAAAATCTACATCCTGCCATTCCAGACCCATTAGCTCTCCCCTTCTGGCTCCTGTAGCAAGGGCAAGAACGACCATGACCTTGTATTTTAGGGGCTCCGTATCAAGGGCAGCAAGCATTCGCGCGGTCTGCTCTTCGTCATAACACGGTGCCTGCGTCTTCTTGACTTTTGGCGGCTTAACCTTACTGGCCGGGTTGGAGGGGATCACCTCCCAGTCTACGGCATCCTGAAGTATAGCCGAAATCAGGCGGTGATGATGAAGGATGGTCCTTTCTGATAACCCTCCAGGTTTGCCGTCTTCCCGAACGCCGTCTTCCTGGAGATTCTTGTAGAATTCCAACAGGTGCATGGGCTTTAGCTTCTCTATGGGAATATGCCCCATAGCGGGCAGTATCCGAGAATCGAGCATTTCCTTGTATCGGAACAGCGTCTTTGGCGCGAGGTTAGTTTCCCCATAGTCCCGTATCCAACGTTCCATAAAATCTTTGAACGTTAGCTTTGACGGCGCGATGTAGAGGCCCTTCTCTACTTCCAATGAAAATTCAGCCAAGAGCTTGTCTGCTTCCTTCCTAGCCTTGCAGCGTGTTAGCTTGTCGCAGCCTCTGCAGGACTTTTCCAGGCAGGGAGTGTCTACGCTAACCGTTTTTGTCTTCTTCTCCTGCTTGCCGTCCGGCCCCATACCGCAGGAGACTATCAGGCGCCATGAATTCTTACCCCTCTTTTCAAGACTCCCTAGCATTAGATGTCTCCCCTTTCTTCTTTCCCGAAGGCCTGCGCGGATATTCCCTGCCTGTGATGCGTTGCCATGCGGCGCGGGCATCCCGCGAGAAAACCCGCCAATCTGAGTAAATCCACTCCGGGAATTTTCTGTTCCATATGGCCATTAACTCCCTCCAGGCGATGCCTGGATTTTCAGCAAGGAAGATGGACAATGATAAATGCTTTTCTGTCATGGGCCTGTCCCATCCGTCAAAGACATCCCTTCTAACTCTTACATACAGCTTGGCTACCTCCTGAGACGAAAGCCGCGGGTCTAACTCAAGAGTGACCCTCGCCGGTCCTATTGACGAGAAATGCAGGGTGCCTCTAGCTTTTGGGAGCGCCGGGACAACATCACAAAGAACAAATGCGACCGCCTGAGCTTCCTGCCATAAGGGAGCTATTCCCTGGAGACATGAAGCAAGATCTTTAAGGCGTCGCAATGGCCCGAAATGCGGGACAGGGACCTTATTTACCCATTTGTCTGTCCCCGGATATTCGAGGATGTCGACACTCCATTCAATCGGCCATGCTGCCTTTGCTTTCTCTGGCAGGGATAATATGCTCTGAAGGCAGCTAAAATCTCTTGAATTTTTGGGTTCTACATTCGCGGGAAGGGCGACCTTCACCCAGCGGGCCCCGCCCTGCTTTTGCGCTAATTGTTGTTTGACCCAGGTGTCAATCTCCTCGAGCTGGAGGAGTCTACCCTGTAATATCTCTTGACGAAAGGAAATGACTTCTGGGAGCCGAGAGGCTTCAATGGCCCAAATCTGAGCCAGGGTGTCCAATCGCCTGTCAGGTGGTATCTCTTTTCGTTCCTCCTTCCTTTGGGCGTGCGCTGTGAGAGAGAAATGCGAATCGTAATGACGATATCTCTCTATAAGGTCCTCGAACTCAAACTCTCCGACGATAAATCCCTGAATAAGATCATCATCCAATAAGGCCTGCCATATATCGTCTCTCACCTGGTGGCCAATGGCCGCGGCGAGCTTGCGGCGGATTTGTTCTTCTGTCAGTCTTTTTTGTGGCATTAAAATCACCCAATTACAATGATACTTTATAATTAAACCAGAGTCAAGAGGGGGTGCAAAAAATGCTGCGGCTAAGAGAAGAACGGCTAAAGCGCGGATGGAGTCTAACGCAATTGACCATGCGTACGGCTATTGATACTGCTGCGCTATCGAAGATCGAACGGGGAAGGTGGCCCTGCGGTCCCGCCTGGCGACGGAGAATCGCTGAGGCTTTCGGGATGGCCGAGGAGGAACTTTTCAAGCTGGTGGGTGAGGAGAAATGACGAGCACAATTAAACCGCCAGAAGCGGCGGAATTCCTGGGGATAAGCTACTGGAAACTGCTAGAGCTTGCGAAGGCAGGAAAGGTGCCCCATATCCGACTTCCAGGCCGGATCCTTTTCCGCCGAGAGAGTCTAGAGCGCTGGCTTGAAGAGCAAGAGCAGGCGAGCGTGCAGCGAGAATCGGCCCCTGTGGGAAAAATCAGGCAGCTAAGATAGAAGACCCGGCGCGAACCGGGCCCCGAGCGGAAGGCAGGTGAAGCACTTGTCTGAATCAATTGTAGAACAAAAGGCGATAGAAGACAAAGTAGCGCAGATCAAGCGAGCGCTGGATATTCTCTTCGAGCCGGGGGATGTTGTAGAGTTGCGCTGTCTCAATACCCACAAGGGCACGATTTCAGGATACTTCAATGACTTTAACAAGCTGGCGAAGGAGGCCGCGAAATTAAGCGGGAAAGTGCCTGCAGTATATGTGACTCTAAACCCGGTAAACCCGGACCTGCTGGCGAGGAGCGCAAACAAAGTAAAAGTATATGCACGCGAGACGACCGCAGACCGAGACATCATCGCCCGGCGCTGGCTGCCTTTGGACTTCGACCCGGTGAGGCCAGCTGGCATATCAAGCACTGATGCTGAACACGAAGCAGCCCTTACCCGTGCGCGAGAGGTGCGGGAATGGCTGCGCGGCCAAGGCTGGCCAGAGCCTATTCTCGCCGATAGTGGGAACGGCGCGCATCTCTTATATCGCATAGACCTCCCTAATGACGAGGCCGCGATGCGACTCGTCAAGAACTGCATTGACGCTCTGGCATTCAAGTTTACTGATGATGCAGTGACCGTAGACCAAAAGCCATTCAATGCGGCGCGCATATGGAAACTCTATGGGACCCTCTGCTGCAAGGGCGACAGTCTGCCGGAGAGACCTCACCGGATGGCGGCTGTCCTGGAGACCCCGGAGAAGCTGGGGCTTGCATCAAAGGAACTGCTGGCCAAACTGGCAAAAATGCTGCCCGAGGAGCCGAAGCCGGAACAAAATCAGTATCGGACGGGGTATAAGCCCTTCGACCTGCAAAGCTGGATCCGCGAGCACGGACTGAGCGTGACGAAAGAAAAGCCTTGGAACGGCGGGACTGTCTACGAGTTGGGGGAGTGCCCGTTTAACCCTGATCATAGGCGGACGGCGCATATCATTCAATCGGCGAGCGGTGCCCTGGCATTTGGGTGCTTTCATAATAGCTGCGCGGGCAAGGACTGGCACGCACTAAGAGATCTACTGGAGCCGGGCTGGAAAGAGAAGAAATCGCGGGCGCGTAGTAGCAATAAAGCCCCAGATGCGGCGCAGGGGGATATTGCGGGGGACTTCATTCACGAAACTGACTTGGGGAATGCGCGGCGACTTGTGAGGCTACACGGCAAAGACCTGCGATACTGCCATCCATGGAAAAAATGGCTCACATGGGACGGGCGGCGGTGGAAAATTGATGATACCGCTGAGGTTGCGCGGCGGGCGCGGGATACAGTGAGAAGCATCTATATAGAAGCGCGTAATGCAGATACGAAAGAACGTGCGGCGGCGCTGGCGAAATTCGCCATACAGTGTGAAGCAAGCTACAAAATCAGCGCGATGATCGAGCTTGCCAAGAGCGAGCCGGGGATCCCAATTCTGCATGAGGAAATGGATCGTGACCCTTGGCTTCTGAATGTCAAGAATGGGACCATCGACCTCCGAACGGGTGAACTGAGACCTCATAGACGCGAAGATTTCATAACCAAGCTGGCGCCTGTCGAATATGACCCGAAAGCAGAGTGCCCCCGATGGATGCAATTCTTGCATGAGATTATGGACGGAAATAAGAACCTGGTGGAGTTTTTACAACGTGCGGCGGGGTTTAGTCTGACGGGCGATGTTTCAGAGCATGTGTTATTCATCCTTTACGGGACAGGCCGGAACGGGAAGAGCACATTCCTGAATACCCTGCTGGCGGCCCTGGGCGACTATGCGAGAACGACTTTGCCTGACATATTGATAAAAAAGAATAATGAGCAGCATCCGACAGAGCTTGCCGACCTCTTTGGACTGCGAATGGCCATCGTGAATGAAAGCGAGGATGGCGCGCGGCTAGCGGAATCACGCGTCAAATATCTAACCGGCGCTGACAGGATAAGCGCGCGACGAATGCGTGAGGATTCTTGGGAATTTAAGCCGACTCACAAGCTATGGATGGCTACAAACTATAAGCCAGCAATACGGGGTATGGACCCGGCCATATGGAACCGCCTTAAACTTATCCCATTCACTGTATCCTTTGCTGGACGCGAGGATAGGCAATTGCCGAAGAAATTGCAGGAGGAGTTGCCGGGTATCTTGCGCTGGTGTGTTGAGGGATGCCTAGCATGGCAGCGCGGCGGGCTAGGAGTACCCGAAGAAGTCAAGACGGCGACAGATAGTTATAAGGAAGAAAATGACGTGTTGGCGGCGTTTATCGGTGATTGCTGCATCGTGAATCCTCTGGCCAAAGTTAAATCGAGCGAGCTCTATCAAGCATACCTCGGATGGTGCGGGGAAAATGGAGAAAGACCTTTGAGCCAAAAAATCTTAGGGCAACGACTAGCGGAGCGTGGATTCGCAAGCCATAAGAGAAGTGTTTTGTTCTGGTTAGGTATTGGTTTGAAAAGTAACCGCGAAGAGGAAAAAAATGGTGGGAGGGAGGGGAGTGAGAACTGGTTTAACTCTAAGGGGCAGTCTCGCGTACGCAATTATACCGAAAATCACTCCCCACACTCCCCACACTCCCCACACTCTCCAAATGGAGTAAAGGATGATTCTGAACGGGAGGAAGGAAGCGTATGAGATCAGACGTCCTTCTGAGGAGGCTGCAATCGCTGGACATAGAACTGACCCCCTGTGGTGATGAACTCCATTTCAATGCGCCAAAGGGGGCCCTCACTCCAGAATTGCTGCAAGAGATGAAGACGCATAAGCAGGAACTCTTAGCCATGCTGCGCTATGGGATACCTACGGCGCGTCTCTACCCCTACCTGGGGAAGGCAGTGAAGGTTCCTTCCGGGGAGGGGATCCTGTGGCAAGTATTTGCGGATCGTGTTGGGGTTGTTATAGGCGGTAAGGTGAGGTTTTACAAGCAAGAGGAGATAAATCAATGAGGGGGAGCTTTAAGATGGACGGCGAGAAGATCTTTCGTGACCCGGTAATTGGATTTATGGTTACAGAAATAAGGCGTAAGGACGTTCGTGAGGGCGCATTTGTAACGGTGCAGCCAATTTCCATGAATTATGAGGGGTTAGCAAACGATGAGGAACTTGAACTTGCAGGCGCAGATCAATTGCATGAACCAGAACGGGTTATCGGCATAATCCCGGCTGCTCCTGGGATTTATCAGGTGTGGGGCGTGATAGACGGCGCGGGCAAATGCGAAGTATTGGGCTATGAATTCCCCGGCATAGAGCCCCCGGACTGGGAAGAGTTGCGGCAGAACAGGGAGGCGAAGAGACATGGCAATAACACAAAAGTTGATGGACGCGCCTGCGTATAAGCGGGCCCGTGGGGCAATTAGACAGACGCATCATGTAGAGGAGCCGTCAAGCGGCAAGCATCCCGCCTGGTGCAATGAGTGCGCCTGGCGGACGCACAATGTTGGTGGCTGTGCGGTGTTCAATGACTGTCGGGACCCCTGGCTGGAGAATGGAGTCTGTGAAGCATGGGCGGACGAGGAGATGAGGCAGGAAATTGAGCAAGCTATCGCCGACTATGAAGCAAGCCATTGAACGAATCTTTACAAGATATCGGCTGAACCAGGCGAGGGCGGCGCTGCTAATGTCCCGGCTGGAGCGCACAGGCGGGAGCATCATCCTCAGAATCCCCAAAGGTGAGAGTAAGTATGAGGACGGACTTGCAGACCTTGCGGACATAAGCCGGGAGCTGGACGCATACGAGGCGGTATTCATGGCGCTGAACCGGATCGAGAGGATATTCGTCCGATTGAGGTATGACGAAGGGTTTTCCATAGCTGGAGTGGCGCGGGAGTTGGGGATAAGCGAACGGAGCGTATACAGGCTGAGGGATCAGGTATTTGGCAAAGCGGCGGCAGTATTGGGATGGCAGGAAAATGTCAGTTGATTTAGCGAAAACCCTATGATACGGTTAAGATGGAAAATTAAGCTATGGGGGCCCGTCGAAAGGCGGGCTCTTTCATTTGGGGTGATACCATGCCGATGAAGCCATTAGGCCCTTGCCGGTATCCTGGGTGCCCTAATTTGCAGATACCTGGCGGGCATGGCTACTGTGAAGAGCATGTCAGGGAATACCGGCGCGAGGATGCAAGACGCAGGGGAAGCGCAAGGCAACGAGGCTACACCAGGCGCTATGAGAAAGCACGAATGTGGGCCCTCAAACGGCAGCCCCTATGCGTGCTGTGCAAGGCTGAAGGCCGGCTGACTGCGGCGACTGTCACTCACCATATCAAGCCATTGGCAGAAGGTGGGAGCAATAGCGCAGATAACCTTCTTCCCTTATGTGAGGCCTGCCATGAACGCATGCACTCTAAGGAGGGGGGATAAGCTGTCGTCCCTTCTAGATGGCCATTTTTTCTAGACCCATCCCCTGGGGACCGGGTGCGGGGCCTTTTCTGAACGAGTGCAGTTAAAATCTGGTTTTTGCGGAGGGAGGATATGCCATGAGCAGGCGGAAACCGACGGCCCTAAAGGTGCTGGAAGGCAACCCTGGGCGGCGTCCCTTGCCAAAAGGGGAGCCGAAGCCAAAGCCGGTGGCTCCTGGATGCCCTGACTGGCTGCCAACAGCAGCTGTGCGATATTGGAATGAGCTTGCGCCAAAGCTGGAGAAATTGGGTTTGCTTACCGAGATAGACGGCCAAGGCCTTGCAGACTACTGCTTATGCCTGGCCAGGCTGGAGGCAGCGGAAAAGGATGTCGAAGCCCGAGGTCTGCTGGTGCCTGGCGACAGGGGATTAGTCAAGAACCCGGCATGTCAGCTGGCGCGAGAATATCGGGCAGCGGCGCAGAAGTGGGCGGCGAGATTCGGACTAGATCCTGCATCCCGAGCCGGGCTGGACCTCGCCAAAGAAAATGCCGAAGACGAGCTGGAAGAATTCCTGAAGGCAGGCAGAGATAGTGGCGTTTAGTGAGGCGCGGGCGGCCCATGCCGTGAGGTTTATAAATCTCCTCAAGCATACCAAGGGCAAATGGGCTGGCCGGCCATTCGACCTTCGGCCATGGCAGGAGAAGGTCATTCGCGACGTCTTTGGCACTTTGAGGCCTGACGGGACGCGGCGATACCGGACGACATATATAGAGATACCCCGCAAGAACGGGAAAACGAGCCTGGCTGCGGCTATAGCGCTGTATATGCTTGTGGCCGATGGTGAGAAGGGCGCGGAGATATATTCGGCGGCGTGTGACAGGGATCAGGCGGCGTTGACATTCGACATAGCGCGGGAGATGGTGCTGCAGGCGCCGGCGTTAAAGAAGATCCTGAAGGTGGTGGATTCGCAGAAGCGGATAGTTTACCCGGCCATGGGGAGCTTTTACCGGGTGATAGCGGCTGACGCGGACTCCTCGCATGGTTTTAACGCACATGCCATTATAGCGGATGAATTGCATGCCTGGCCGAACCGCAGGCTGTGGGACGTGCTGACGACTTCGACAGGGGCCCGGACGCAGCCCCTGATATTCACGATAACTACGGCGGGGTATGACCGAAACAGCATTTGCTATGAGCAGCACGACTACGCAAAGAAGATCCTTGACGGCGTGATAGAGGACCCTAGCTTCTATGCCGTGATTTACGCGGCTGATGAGGGCGATGACTGGGAGAGCGAAGAAACCTGGCGCAAGGCGAACCCGGCCCTGGGCGACTTTCGGAGCCTGGAGGAGATGCGCGAGCTATACCGGCGGGCGAAGGAGCAGCCAGGTTTGCAGAACACGTTCCGCAGGCTATATCTCAATCAATGGACTTCGCAGGAGACACGGTGGCTAGATATGGCGGCATGGGACGCATGCGGGGGCCCCGTGGAGGCCGAGAAGCTGAAAGGCCGGGACTGTTACGCCGGCATCGACTTATCGACTACCACAGACTTAACGGCTGTGGTGTTGGCCTTCCCGATGGAGGATGGGACGGTGCGGGTGATACCGCACTTCTTTATTCCTGGGGATACGGCGCAGAAGAAGGAAGAACGCGATCGCGTGCCATATTTGACATGGGCAAAACAGGGATATGTACACATGACCCCTGGGAATTGCATTGATTATTCGTATGTCGAGGCGAAGATCAAGGAATTGGCCAAGGAATACAGCGTGGTGGAATGGGCATATGACCGCTGGAATGCTGACATGTTGATCCAGCGGCTGCAGGAGGATGGCGCCAAAATGATACCGGTAGGGATGGGTTACGCAAGCCTTAGTGCTCCGACGAAACACTTGGAGGCCCTGATTATGAACCGGCAGCTGGTGCATGGCGGGCATCCTGTGCTGAGGTGGTGCGCTGACAATGTGATGGTGGAGCAGGACCCGGCGGGCAATATCAAACCGTCGAAGGCCAAAAGCACACAAAGGATTGATGGGATCATGGCTTTAGTGCTGGCTATAAGCCGTCTGATGTTGAGGCCGCAGAAGCGCAACCCTTACGAAGAAAGGGGCGTGATCGTGTTGTGAGACATTTATTCAATAACACATTCACCCAGAAGCGATTCACGACCTACTACAACGAGTTTAACGAGCCTATAAGCGAATGGGTGACCATAGGGACCATCCAGGGGCGGCTGAGGATAGCAAATATGCAGGATCGTTTTGTGGCGGCATCCCTGAACGTAACGCTGGAGTATATCTTCTACTGCGGCCCGGAGGTGGACATACGCCAGGGCGACAGGATCGAGCTGGGAGACACCAAGGTAGAAATCCTGGCGGTAAAAGACCCGAGTTTTGCACGACACCATCTTGAATGCGAGGGCAAGACCGATACGCGGCCATAAGGGGGCGGTATGATGAGCTTTTGGAGAAGGCTATTCGGCAAAGAGGAAAAACGAGCGTTCGGACTAAGGGACCCCGACGGCTGGGTGCCTCTTATGGGCTGGGGCACAAATGCCGGCATAACGGTAACCCCTGAGACAGCGCTGACACATCCGGCTGTCCTGGGCGCTGTGCGGCTAGTGGCGGAGCTTACGGCGTCCCTGCCCCTGGTAGTCTATGAGCGAACAGACAGCGGACGCAGGCGGGCTGAGGATCATCCAATATACGCATTGATGCACGAGGTCCCTAATCCGTTAATGACGCCTTTCACATTCAAGGAAACGGTTGCTACCAGCTTACTTCTATATGGCAATGCTTATGTGCTGGTGCAGTGGGGCGATACCGGTATACCAGTGGCGTTGTGGCCATTACACCCATCAAAGGTGCAGGTGGAAATGCCGGCAGGGGGCCCTATCATCTACCAGGTGACTGGCGCTAACGGGCAGCGGACCCCATACAGCCCTGACGACATTCTGCACGTGCCCTTGCTAGCGCTGGACGGGATCATAGGCCGGTCTCCCGTGCAGTTGGCGCGGGAAGCAATAGGCGCGGCGCTGGCTGCCGAAGAACATGCTTCGGGCTACTTCGCGAACGCGGCAAGGCCTTCTGGGGTGCTAAAGACTGCCGGCATCCTCACCCCCGAGGCTGCCAAGAGGCTGCGGGAGAGCTGGCAGGCTGCTTATGGACACGGCAAGGCCGGGACCGCGGTGTTGGAGGACGGGATCGAGTTTCAGCCAATAAGCGGGAACGCGCAAGAATCGCAGCTAATCGAATCCCGGCAATTCGCTATGAGGACCATAGCGGCGGCTTTAAGGATCCCTCCGCACATGCTGGACCCGACGGCGAGGGGCACTTACGCGAATGTCGAGACGCAAAGCCTGGAATTCCTGACGTTTAGCTTGCAGCCATTCCTGACGCGGATCGAAGAGGCCTTCACATTGAAGTTGTTCCTGCCAGGAGAACGGAACCGTTACTTTGTGGAATTCCTGACGGACGGGCTGTTAAGGACTGATACGCGAACACGGTACATGGCTTACCAGATAGCCATTCAGAGTGGATTCATGACCGCAAATGAGGCAAGGCAGAAGGAGAACCTACCACCATTGCCGGAACCCCCGCAGAATAACCCAGTGCGGGCTATAGGGGTCCTTGAGACGCGAGCCGATAAGAAGCAGATAATCCTGGCGAGACATAAGCCGCAGATCGAGGCGATAGCGCGTCGGGTGATAGCCAGGGAGCGGGAAGACATACTGGCCATAGTGGGAAAAGCACTTGGACGGCGGGATATAGGGCAGGCTGAGACCGCAATAGCTGAGTATTACAAGCAGTCTGGCTGGATAGGGAATGAGTTTACTCCTGCATTCCGGGAGCTTGCCGCAGAGAGCAATAAAGAGGCCGCCAGTGAAGTCAATGCTTCGGCATGGAAAGATGATGAGTTAGATAATTACATCAAAGGCCATGCTGAGGCATATGCGGCTAAGCACGCCGGAATAAGCCTGGCGACAATTCAGCCGGCGCTTCGGCTAGGGGCTGAGGCTGCCATATTGGAGGCCCTGGAGAGCATCCTATCTGACATGGAAGCTACGCGGCCCGGCAAGATCGCGGCGCTGGAGGTTGCCAATATCGGCAATGATGCAGCGCTGGAGACCTACCGAAAGGCTGGTATTACAAGGATAACCTGGCAGGCCAATGCCAGCGCGTGCGAATTCTGCAAGAGGCTGAGCGGAAAGACGGTAGGCATAGGTGAACCTTTCGTGAATGTGGGCGAATCCATCCCTGGCCCGGCGGGGGACATGAGCAGGAAGCTGACGGCAAGGCAGCCAAGGATAAGACCGCCGATTCATCTTGGCTGTGAATGCACTTTAATTCCAGTTAGGGACTAGGAGGGAGAGCATGAAGAGACGGCTCTTGGAGACCAGGGGCAGCGAACCGGAGGAGCTGGAGCTGCGGAACTTTGAGATGCGGCTGGCCGGCGATGATAATCAACCCGTGCTGACCGGCTATGCTGCGGTATTCAACCAAGATAGCACGGGATTGTTCTTCTCTGAGCGTATCAGGCCAGGCGCATTCAAGCGGAGCCTCGAAGCGAAGCAGGATGTCCTGGCGCTGGTAGACCACGACCGAGCAAAAGTGATAGGCCGGGTGAGCAATGGGACCCTATCCCTGCGCGAGGATGATAAAGGCCTTCTGGTGGAAATACGGCCAAACATGGAGACCACCTTTGGCCGTGACGTAGTGGCCAATGTCAAACGGCGGGACATTACGAACATGTCGTTCGGCTTTATCGCCAAAAAGGACGCATGGACCCCAGACAAGACCGGCAAGAATGTCGCCCGTGAGATCATCGAGGCCGATCTGCGGGAAGTATCCATAGTTAGTATGCCGGCATACGCCGGAACATCTATACAGAAACGTGAGGAGGAATTGGACATGACGAAGAAAGAGCGGGAACTCCGCCAGAAGCTGGCGGGACTGAAGGAGCGGCATAGTGCCATACTGGGAAAGGACAATCTGACCGATGAGGAGCGCGCGGAGCAGCTATCCCTGGCCAAGGAGATCCGGAGCATAGAGGCGCAGATCGCGGAGATAGCGAAGGAGGCCCCTGCTGAGGCCCCTGCGGCTGCCCCTGTTGCTGTGGTCCCTGCGCCTGCTTCTGATGAGCAGCGGGCATTTAACGTGTATCTTCGTACGGGTGAGACGCGGGCCCTGAACGTCGGGACGGATGCTGGCGGCGGCGTGTTGGCCCCCCAGGGATTCATAGCTGAGGTGCTCCGTGCCAGACAGGAAACGGCTGTTATGCGGCGCGTGGCCCGTGTCATTGGCCCGGTAAATTCGGCGCAGGTGGAGATACCGCGGAGCCTTACCGGTGTTACCGCGACCTGGCTTGCCGAGAATGCGGCTATCGTGCCTGGAGATCCTAGCTTCGACAAGCTGACCTTCACGCTTCACAAGATGGGGGCCCTGACCCAAGTTAGCAATGAGCTCCTGGCCGACAGCGGAATAAATGTGGAGGCCCTGCTTTCGCAGTTATTCGGCGAGGCCTTAGCGAAACTGGAGGATGCAGCGTTTTTCAATGGCAATGTCGCAGGACAGCCAAAGGGAATCCTGCAGGATGCCAACATTCAGACCGTAGCGGCTGCAGCTGGTGCAGCGGTGAGTGTGGACGACATACTGAACCTCTATGATGCAGTGCCCCCGCAATATCAGGGGACCGCTGTATGGGTGATGAATCCTGCTACTATGAGTCTACTTCGCAAGCTGAAGGATACTGCTGGTAGACTGATGCTGACCTCCGACTTGACCGGTCCGGCGCCAATAACCCTGCTTGGCAGGCCGGTATACCTGAGCTCCAACATGCCGGCGGTGGCGCTCAATGCGAAGAGCATCCTCTTCGGGGACCTTCGCGACGCCTATATAATCGTGGACCATGCGAATCTAGGCGTGCAGCGGAGCGCAGACCGGTACTTCGAGGCTGACCAGGTGGCATTCCGGGTGATAGCCCGTGTAGACGGCCAGGTGGCGCTGCCGGAAGCTGTGCGCATCCTCAAACAACCTGCGGCGTAACCCGGGCGCCGTGGTTAAAGGGCGGGAGAACCCCCGCCCTAGTTTCACATAAAGGGGGCGCTGGAATATGTATGAGCTGGTTTCCAACAGCGAGGCATTGACCTACCTGCAGCTACCGGCGACGGTAGATCTAACACAGTTGATCACCAACATATCTGCCCGGATCGAAACTTATACAGGCCGGTGGTTTATAACCCGGCCCGTGGTGGATGTCCTTGACTCCGGCGGCGGGGGCATGCTGTTCCTGAGCCGGTATCCCGTGCAGGGGACCCCTACGGTGACGGACTTAACCGCGAATACGCAGGTGACAGACTTCCTGACATACAGCGGCAGCGGGATGCTGTATCGCGAGGGGGGCTGGGAGGCCGGCAGGCAGCGGTATCGGATAGAGTATCAGGCCGGTATATGCGCTGATGTGGCCACAGTGCCCGCGGATGTGAAGCAGGCGGCGCTGGAGTGGATCAAGGCCCGCTATGACCGGCGGGACCCGGCAATAAGGCGAGAGCAGTTAGGCGATTACTCCTATAGTGCTGATGAGCCGGACGGTATCCCCCCTGGCGTCAAGGCGGCGCTGTCCTTATGGTGTGTGCCGAGGGGGCATTGATATGCTCTCTGAACAACAAAAGGCGCTTATCTTGAACCATCTGGGGTTAGCAAGGTTTATGGCCCGAAAATTCCGGAATAACGAATATCTGAGTTACGATGACCTGCTTGGAATAGCTAATCTTGCCTTGGTGCGTGCAGCGGCGGCATTTCCGGAATCCGATGCCTGCAGAAGTGGCGTCCCTTTCAAGACTTTTGCCGCAAAGTATATGAGGATTGCGCTGCTGACAGCCCTTCGTGAGTCATTGCCGGTGCATGTGCCACAGGAGGCGAACCTACGGGCAGGCATTTTCAACCAGGCGGAGGCGGCGCGGATTGCGCGGGGGGACGACCGCATGAGTGATGCGGAGCTTGCCGCGACCCTGGGCTGGACGGAGGATCAGGCGCGAAGAATACGGCGCCTGGTGCCTGCGCTGCACGCTGGTATGTCTTTGGATGTGCCGGTTGAAGGCCCTGATGGTGACGAGGAACCTTTTGGTAATTTCTTTGAAGATCCTGAAGAAGACGTGGAGGCGGAGGTTTTGGACAGGCTAGCCCGCGAAGAAGAGCTTGAACGCCTGCGAGGGATCATTGCCGGGCTGCCGCATTCGATGAAATTGGCCATATCACTGCGTTTCGGTCTGCATACTCCCAAATGTGAGCGAATCACCATAGCGGAGGTGCTGAGCGTCTTTATCGGCATGGGCTGTGTTACATGCACGGCGTTAAAGAGGGTGAGGGAACATGCGGGCGTCGCGGGTGCAGGAGAGAGCAGAGGATATTCTTTGGACGATTGTTATGCTCGAAAGGGCGCTGCGGCAAAGGCGAAAGAGCGCCGGGGCGCGGACCTCTGGCGGCGTATTGCAAGCGGGGAAGAGGAAATCCCGATTTTATGCGAGCAGTGAGCAAGAACGGTATGTTATAGCGAATGAGCGGGACTTTAGGAAGGCTAAGGCGTTGATGGATATTCTCCGGCCAATTGAGCTAACCTGGCTGGAGGCAGTAGTGTTGCTCCATTATTATTTTCGCAACCTGACCTTAGAGGATACCGCGACTGCGGCAGGGGCGCATATTTTTGAGATCATGAAGGCCCGCGACTCATTGCTTACCAAGGTAGCTAGAGCGGCAGGCTATATAGGCGAAGATCAGGCGCTGAATCAATAGCGCATAGCCCGCTGGGGACTCTACATCCCCTGCGGGCTTTTTGTTGACTTCTCATACTAGTATGCTATACTGATACTAGTAATCTTACTGCTATTAGTGCAGAATACTAGTATGGAGGCGCAACCATGAAGAAGCGGGTAATGCTTTATCTCACCGATGATGACTCCCGCAGGTTATCCTCTCTGGCGAAAAAAGCGGGCATGTCTATGAATGCCCTGGTGGTATCCCTTCTATGGCAGGCCGATATGCCAAGACGAAAGGCAGGAGAAGCCCTGGAATATGTCTGCAAGCGGTGCGGACGAAAGATCTTGGCTGATGTCGCCGATGTGATGCCTCCCGATGAATGCCCTTACCCTGCGTGTGGCGGCGTGCTGGCTCCCACAGGACGGGGACTTACCCTCATAGTAGGGCGTATCGAATAGAAAGGGGAATGGGAGAATGGAATACAGGCGCAGGAATGCCAGGGAACTATATCGGTGCTTTCTTGACTTAGCGAAGGCCCGAGGTATCAGAGTGGTATTATATTCTCTGCCGAGCCCCATAGATGGGTTTTATCTGGGTGACAGAAATAGATGGCCAAATGGGTTAATAGTGCTGGAAAAGAAATTGAAGATTCGAGAGCGGGTATGGGTGCTTGCCCATGAGCTCGGACATTATTTCATGGACAAAGTGCTAAATATCGAAATTGGCAATATTTTTCTAAAGAGCGTGACTGACGAGGATAAGAAGCGGCGGGTTCAGATAGAGGCTGAGGCTGATGATTTTGCGCGGTGGCTTATTACTGTTTATGGGGGCGATGAGGCCTACTTCCCTCCAAAAAGGTCCTAAGGCGGGTGGATTTCGAGGCGATACGAAGAGGCCCCGGCAAACGCCGGGGCCTTCTTTTGCGTTTGGGATCCGGATTCTCCGCTACGCTGTTTTCATTTTCATCTACGGTTATGGCGACCGCAGGTATGGCATTGGGGATAAATTGGGGATAGTCTATTCAAAACTACCCCCAAAAACGACCTATGGAAACCTATGGCAGAGAGAAAAAATCTGGCAATACCAAGCATTTCAGCATGATAACCAATGGAACAAAACGGTAGGTTTCGCATTCCTAAACCGTTGGTCGGAGGTTCGACTCCTCTCAGGCCCACCAGTATTTCCAAGGGTCCCAGGGCTCAAAGGACTACAGCAAAAGAGATTACTATAGCAAAACATAAAAGGCCTCGGCACTCGCTGGGGTCTTTCTGTATCGCCTCGAAGTCCACCAGGTGGTTGGCGGAGGCTTTACCGAAATCGGCAAGATGCCCAAGTCGGTAGAATCCTTCAACACGTCGGCTACCGTCTGTTGCTGCACCGCACTTTTGCCATTGAGGAGCAAAACTTCAACCAACTTCACGGGGACATCCTCCGCCTCAGCTATTTGCTCCGGGGTGCGACCACGGGAGGATTGGTCGAGTACCGCTTTTTTCAGATTTGAAATTTCCGGTCCTTTTTCGCTGACCCGTCGCTGATCCCAACTCACTTGACTGACTATCGCCTCCTGCGTCCGCCCCAGCAGGAGCAGCCACCAGGACGCACCAGAATGTCCTACAATGGCCGTCAGGACATCCGGAATTTATCATTCTGAGTGCGGGGGTTCGAGTCCCTCCGGGCGCGTCAGTATTCTCAAGGGCTCCGGGCTCTATAGAGCTATCACAAAACGCAGTTTGACAGCAAAATGACAGCAAAACATGAAAAGAGGCCCGGCACATGCTGGGCCTCCATAATATCAATTCCCATCCTCCTATGACGTGGGGTTTCATAAAACCTTCTCTAAGGGCTTTCTCCTCAGTTTCATAAGTCTCCCTCTTATTTCAATTCGCGGCTGAACGTTACGAGACCGGGAGTATGGCTATCACGAGCAACCTGGACTTCTCCCGGTGAGAGGAGGTGTCTGGCGATGCCGCATCGACGACGGCTTTATTAGACTGGCACACGCATCGTGCACATATCCTGGTCTTCAAGGGGGAATCATATCGGTTTCGTGAGAGCCAGCGACGAGCCCAGGGGAACGGTTGAAATCGGAATATTCACCTGTCAGGGTGGTCAATTTTTTCGTTATCGCGGTGGTTAACTTTCTAATTGATAAAAGCAACGGGTGGCAGCGGAAAGCCTGGCCTTTCGACCGGATACAAAAAAGGGGAAGGAGTCGCCGAAGAACGGTGCCCCTTCTCCCTAGACCCCTTCCACTTCATACGGACGCTATTGTCCCCAGTATTAAGTGAGAACCATTTTCTTCTCCATTATCGGCAGTTATTCCGGTATCCTCGCTGACATTTTGTACCGGAATCGACACCTGACTACGGATGCGCTGGCGGGAGAATACGGGGCGACTCATAGCTGTCAACTCCGCGGCCATTTGCCGTGCATTACCACATCCGTGTGTCTCATTCCTTCACCACCGTTACAGCGCCAGCCACCTCTGCGCCCTAATACCCTTCAAGTCTCTTACTTCCCTTTCGTCCCCATTGATAGATTATCTACCGGTCGTTGCAGTAAAGTTTCAGCTTCTCTTGTGCAGGATTTTGACAACGTCAAGGAGATAAAGAGGGCCATAGCAGCTCAGGGAGTAGTATGCTCTTGTCAAGGAAGATAATGGAAAATAGCAGAAATAAGCAGGGGGAAGCATGCGTTTTCATGGCGAGAGAGGGGCTCTGATCATGGAGGGTGAAAAACTGTAATATCCAACCAGGGTATTATTGTAAACACGATTCTTCCATCGGGGAAGGCACGAGTTGTAACAGGGGTTCCCGAGCATATCCCTAAGGGGCCTTCGGCGCACATGTGCCACATGTGACCGCAGGATGTCCCTACGCCTTTCCTAATTGCCGCAAGATCTACCTTCGGAACGAATGAACTGAGTTGCTAACGGATTCTCCACGCTTCATCCAGCATGGCCAAATAGTTCCCGGGCGGGACAAAGTGGGCAATGCTATTACCCGAACCGAAAGCATATCCCCCTTCATTCCCCATCTCATTCATTAGAACGCGTGTATAATGTCTTATCTCCAGTTCGTTGCTCCGACAGAGCCTGTCCACATCAAAGCCCCCCAGGATAGCTATTCTATTGCCATACTGTCTCTTGGCCTCTGTTACAGGTAAGATAGTATCTTGGTAGGAATGTTTAGCATCTATGCCGACATTTTCTATAATATCATCCATTATAGCGGCAAGATTCCCACAAGAATGCAGTATGCATGGCTTACCTGCATCATGGGCAATCTGTGCCAACCGCTTGTGCCAGGGAAGAACGAATCTCCTCAGGCTTTCAGGACTAATCAGGGTTTGAGTATTGAAGCCCATATCATCACTTATGACTACAGCACCCACCTGCTCTATATCGGCCATGCCCTTATACATAGCCTCATAGAGGGCCCCCAAGCGGTCGAATATTGCCTCCACAAGTATCGGATCATCGAATATCAGATAGCAAAGCTGCTGATAGCCAACCAATTTTTGAGCGGTCTCAAAGATCCCTCCTATTTGCCCTATAATCTTCATGCCATCAGGGAGGATTGGTATTACCGTTTCGAACTCAGAATAGTCTATGGACGTAATAGCAGGCCATGAGTAACTCTCGAAGCTCCGCCAATCCTTGATGGGATACTCACTCCTTGTATCTATCAGACTTCCTTTCACCATATCCAAACGTGGCCAAGCTGGCACATAGTCATAACCGGCCTTATAGTAGAACTTTACCGTCGAAGCGCGATCCGGGAATTTCTCCCCGGTGACTGCCTCCATGATTTCCAAACAGTTCGTAGAAAGGTATTCTGTCGGGCCTTCCGTGGCGCCTGAGGACCTTTAGCAGGCGGTCAAAGTTCGGATTAGGCTTAATTACTGTATCCTCCAAGATTTTCAGCTCTGACATATTCGACTACCCCCATATTGTCTATGAAAGCCGTTCGGAAGGTCACGACTACTTTCGATATTTTAACCCTGTCATTCCTCTCCTCCTGGTTTAGCTCGATACACCCCCGGTTACCGTAATTAGATACAGGGCCATTGAAATCAATCGACATGTGCCACAATTCCCCGGAACCACCAATGGCGCCTCGTACAAGCTGTCCCCTGTTGTTACTCCTCCGCCGACCCCCCGGTTCCTATAGTAAAGCACACGATATCACTACAACCTCGTCCAGCCCCGAAGGCGTGCTCCCCTAAGGCTGCGGCATTGGCATCGTTCTCTGTGCATATTGCAGGTGGCTCCTTCCCTCATTACCCGGGCATCTCTTTGAGGACCTTTTCCAGATCTGCAAGTCTATCTGGTGGACCCTTTCAAGACAATCGAGGACCAGATCGGAATGCTTACCCCCTGCCATCCGGGTAGATTCGGAGTCGCGAAGATCATCGTTCCGTTCCTAAGGCCCACCTGACTCGCACTTGCTATTCCTTTAGCGGAGATGTTTGGCTGTTAATCCAAAAGCTTTCTTAGGCTCAATGCAAGATTTGTGGATATGTTCTTGAGCCCCCGGCTGCGTCGGTGCCAGCCTATGCTCTGGCTAGGGCCCGTCCGTTAGGGGCAATAAAGCCTGCCCCTATTCTGGTTCCGCCAGTATCCACCGCCTATAATGCATTTCTCGTTATGTTTATCATGAAGTTTTATCTATAGCTCAACCGCCTGCGCAAATCGCCTTATGATATTTTGGGGGCGCATTATGGCTCCGCCACCTATCACCCCGTAAGCACCCAGATTTATCGCTCTTTGAGGTGAAGCGGCATGGATTCCATCTGGGTGTAGCCCTACACGAGCTTGTAAGCGTCATGTGTTGCTGCTACCTTCTCCAAGAGCTCTCCTGAAAGGGCATATGGATTCCACATGGCTTCGGCCAGGAGGGCGACCGGTAGCCACATCTTCTCCTCCCAGACTCCATCCTCCACAAGGCCAAGTACGGTGCTTCGGGCTGGTTTCGCTTCCGCGATCGCTCTTATTGTTTCAAGCACACATCTAAAGTTTTTGCGCCATCCCACTTCAACATATCTCCAGCGGGGCATCTTCTCCTCTGCCCGCCTAGCTATGAATTCGGGATCATCTTCGCCGAGGATAAATTGCCCAGGCTGATGCTCGAAATTCGCCCAATCGAGGTTTGTCATACCCTTTATCACTATCCCTACTTTTTCCTTTTCGCCTCTAAGACGGGCAACACGCGACGTGTAGTCTACCGCAGATTCATAACCCTCGATGACATTGGGTTCGTAGGAGTACGGAAAGACAGGTCCTGGAGTTCCTATATTTTCCCACACCAGGTCTATCCGCTCATCTATCGCCCCAAGCTTGACGTAATTCTCCCTTATAGATGTGGCATGTACACCGAACTGCACCAAGATGTCTGGGTACTTTCGGAATAGCTCCCGGCCTATATGGTTCACCCAGTCGGCCGCAAGCTCTGCTATTGGCCTTGATCCGATGGTCATATCATCTGTCTCGGTAAATATTTGAAAATAGATACCATCACAGCGGGTGTCACGAACCTCCGTCTCATATTTTTCCATAACGCGAGCTGTCCACTTTTCGAGCTCCTCTGATTTCGTTGGATCAACTTCCTCTCCCCACGACCATGAGTAACCCCATATAACCTTTATACCTCTTTCATGAGCATATTCGATGATCTGCCGGGCATTGAGGGGAACAAAGTCATTCCAGATCACAACCATGTTCATCTTCCAGTGGCTCAGGTGATCTAGATATCGTTTATAATCATAGATCACGTGTCCCCAGGTCCAGAGCCCACGGTGTTTGATGATAGGGGCTCCCTCCAGGCTGACCTTATCGAATTTATCAATGAATGGCTGGCGCAAAGGGACCCCGCAGGAGCTCAGCACAGCAAATCTGTCGTAGATATAATGCTCGAAATCCCTGACGGCATAAAGGACGCCGTTTTCATCGGAGCCTGTTAAGATTACCAGTTGTCTATCAGTCCTGTCTGGGTTCTCTGTTATGCGTACGGAGAAAGCCTCGGTTTTCGCTTCTTTGGTGCTGACTATCCCAGCATCCTGAAATCGCCGCACCAGCGGATTGGTGTCCCTGGTTCCTAGAATAACGAGGTTGTGCTGCATAACCTCATCAGTCACGCAACGGCCGTCTACAACCCTGACTAGATAGGGTAGGCTCTTTTGGACAAGCTGATTCACTTCTCTCAACGCATATCCCTCGACCCCTTCGGAGCTCCCGTAAATAACCACCCAGTCCTGTGTATGATCTCTATTCATTCGCTGTTCCTCCCTAGGAATCTTTGTTATTCGCTGTCTAACTTGACATCCGCTGAACTGAGAGCTGTGGCGAATGCTTCTATAATGGGACCTACGACCCAGCCTGGCCAGATCTGCTCCCCCTCCTTGTATGTGGGATCTGATACTGCCATTTCGCGGGAACTCAGCGCATATTCTCCCCACCACCCTCCGGCGGGAGGCTGCACTTGAGCTAGCCAGGTTGCATTACGGGTAAATGATTCCGTGAATACTTTGTCACCCAGAAGAAGGCAAAGTGAGAGGAGAGCCTGGGTAGCAGGCGCCTCTGAATAGAGCATATAAACAATGCTTCCGTCGTCCTGGTGTCTGAGGACGAACTTGGCGGAATTTTGTGCCGCGTTAAAATACCTCCCGTCCCGGGTAACAAGATGCAGCTTGAACAGGGCGCTCGTAGCGGCTCCGATCATGTCAAGCTCTATCGCCTTCATCCATTCTCCATGAGGGCTGCTTTTCCGTCTATACCAGGAACCATCCTCGAGCTGCTCGCTCACCAGCCAATTTCCCGGTGAAACGGCCCTATCAAGTAACTTCTAGGCTCCCAGGAGTTCATAAGCTTTCAAGAGTCCAGAGATAAAGTCGGCTTTTACGTCAATGAATATCAAATCTGAATCCTGGTTGAACAAGTAGACCGCACGATCTTCATCGAATTCGAATCTTAGAAGCTTTTCCATACTCTCAAACCACTGGAGTTCCTGCAGGGGTTGTATAAACCTCTCCTCGCCTGTGAGTCTGTAGGTGGCAATCAGGCCAAGGACCACGTCAGCCTGGTTATCAGCGCGCAATGTGGGCATAAAATCCTTGAGGCCCTGGCTGTAGATACGGATGTTCCCGCTATCATCCATAGAGTTGAACAGCCACTGAGCTGCCTTAAGAAGACATTCCCTCATGAAATTACCCATTTTCCCCTACCTCCTTTATGCAGAAGGTTACTGTCTCACCAGGCGTGTAGGGGGCACTTGGATCCAAACACTGCACATAGCCGCTTGAGGCATTCGGATGGGCAAGCCCGAGTTCATGCGGCCTTACACCACTGCTGAGGGCCACAACCCAGGGCATAACGGAGCCCAAGGAGTGAACGCATATATTCTTCCTCGCAGAGGCTTCTATCCTGTATCCATCCCGAAGGATAAACCTGTCACCAACCGAATAGACCGGGCATTTCCCCTTAACTGATATCACTTCGACCATAAGGTCCTTCAGTCCCATGTCTAAAGGCCTCCTCCCTTTTGGCGCTTCGCGAACCGAGAGTGAAATTGTAGACCATTCCATGGCCTATAGGAAACATGCTGTGGCTGGCCAGTTGGCAACCACAGCATGTCATAGCCACCCTGAGAACCTCGCTCCCGTCTACTTGGCTCCCCTATCAGCTATTTCGCGCCCTTTATGAAATACTGTTCGGGACACGTATAGCCGGGGCTTCCCAGTATGGATGTATCCCACCTTGCTACTTCCGGGACGTTCCTGAAGTTATCTTTAACTACGCCAATTACTGGCCACTCTCCGACAGCGCCTATTATGGGAATGTTCTTCACGTAGAAACCTACCAGCTTGTCTATCAGGGTCTGCCTTTCTTTCTTATCAATTGTAACGCTGATCTTTTCGTATAGCTCCGTGAGTTCTTTTATCTCCTTGGGAGGCTCTTCTCCACCCTTTCCTTTCATCGCATACCACGCCCCCCACAGGGGAGCCCAGGCACAGGACTGGCTCATGGGGATCCAAGTATCTGGTGTAAGCAAGGGGTTTGTGAGTCCTACTCCTATACCCCAGTAGCTTATATCTTGTTCCCCGGCCTGCTGGCGAGTGGTGTAAAGGGACCTCTCCTCTGTCTTTACCAGGGCCTTTATGCCTATCTTCTCCCAGTAGTTCTTCACAAGCTCGCACTCATCCACTATGTCGGAATACCCGGGGTTCTCAAGGGTGATCGTCAATGTCTTGCCGTCAGGACGCAGCCTGAATCCATCTTTCCCTCTTTTGTCAAGCCCCATCTCATCCAGAAGTTTGTTGGCCCGCTCGGGGTCATACCTGGCATAGCTCTTCTCCCACTCTTCGGAGTAGAGGGGGCTACCATTAAACGGGGATGCCTGCCGCGGTTCACCTAAGCCCATATAGAGAAGTTCATTCATCTCCTCCCTGTTTATTGCCAGGGACAGAGCCTGTCTGAACCGCGGATCTTGGACGATCTTCCTCATTGTAAGGTCCTTATTGTTGAGATTTACCATAAATCCAAGAGTGGACCCGGTCTTCCATCTCAGCACCCTGTAGCCAGCCTTTTTGCTCTCCTGTATAAAGAGGGGATAATTCTTGATAAGCATGTGCCGCAGCTGCATATCAACTTCCCCAGCTATGGCCTTCATATTGGCAACCTCAGTGTTCTCAACTAGGTCGAATACAACACGGTCGATATATGGCAGTTGGTTGCCCTTAGGATCTACCTTCCAATAGTAGGGGTTACGCTCTACTATCATTCTCGTGCCGCGGCCTGGGGGTACAGTGACTTTCCAGGCGTTGATCACAGGGAGCTCTGGATTAGTCCCGCGGGTTGCCTTATCGGTGAAGAGCTGATACCAATCCTCAAAACCTGCTTCCTTTACCATCTTGTCAAGCTTTTCTTTGGATGTGTACTTCGGGTGAAACTGCATCAGATAGTGCTTTGGGGCGAAGGGGGTTTGCATGGACAGATAGTCTAGGATAAGAGCATGGGGTTTTGCGAAGGAGAACGATACGGTATAATTGTCGATTTTTTTAACCTTCCCGAGAGCGTTATCTATCATAAGCCAGGTAGGCTTGGATGGAGTAAGATCGTTATTGAGGATTATGTCCTCATACCAGAAGAGGATATCATCAGCTGTGAAGGGCTTCCCATCGGACCACTTCATATCCTTACGGAGTTCCACGATCAGCGTCTTACCATCGTTTGAGAATTTCCATCCCTTTGCTACATTGGGTTCGATCTGGGATGGATCCTTTCGGTTTCGTCTGAAGAGCGGATCGTAGGTAATGGTGTAGAAGTTCATAAGATCTGACGGCCCCAGGTAGACTCTGTGCCAGGTGCCTCCATACTCGCCTATCTCTTCGACTGGCTCGACCACCAGCGGTTCCTGGGGCAATCTCTGCGCTACAGGAGGTAGCTTGCCAGATTGAACCAGGCTTTTGAGCATCGGTGCATCATTATAGCTTCCCGCTCCATAGGCCAACGCGACACTGGAGAAAATTAGCAATATTAGCAGAACCGCAACCAGATTCAAACGTCTCATTATCGTTCCCTACCTTTCCTAAATATGCTCGTAGGCCCCCAAGCGTTCAAATCTTCAAGTTCTCCCAATGTCGACTCTCAAACCGATAGTCCCAATACAAATCATCAGTATCTACCGGCTCTATCACCTCCTTGCAGGCGAACATGGATGGCATCTATAGACCCCGCCATGATTTAGTAGAGCTTATCAGATACCGCTTCAGCTGTTGCCTTCACAGTAGAGACTGCCCTTTCATGATTTGCCATCATGACCCCAATAAATAGGATGTCCATAACATGGAGCTGGGCAATTTTGGATTTGAGATTCCCGCTCTGGAGTGGCGCTTCTCGTGTGGCAGTGATCAGTCTTATATCAGACACTCTGGTTATGGGGGACTTAGCAGCGCTAGTGATACAGATAATTGTTGCTCCGCGCTTCTTTGCCACTTCCAGGGAGTGTATGACGTCTATGGTGCTACCAGTCTGAGAGAACCCTACTGCTACATCTCCGTGCTCAAGCGTGGCAGCAGCCATGGCCTGTAGGTGGGAGTCATTATAGGCATCGCATAAGATTCCAATTCGGAGAAATTTATACTTGGCGTCTTCTGCCGTGAAACCCGAAGCACCTACACCGTAGAAATGCACCCTACGAGCACGGACTATAGCGTCAACCGCTTTCCTAAGCTCATCAATGCTCAGGAGTTCAGCTGTTTGAGAGATAACCTCCATATTAGCCCTAGTGGTTTTCTGGACCATGGTAAGAAGAGAATCCTCGGGGGTAATATCGCCCTGGGGGCCAGCGTCCCCCAGGGAAGAGATATCCCTGGATGCCACGAGCTTGAACTCGTGATACCCCTTAAAACCGATGGAACGACAAAATCTGATAACTGTAGACTCCCCTACCTCGCAGATATCTGCGAGTTCCGTAATGGATTGGTAGATAATCTCCGGCAGGTGATCCACCACATAGGAAGCTACCTTTTGTTCGGCAGGCGACAATGAAGAGTATGCACTCTTTATAAAGGGAATGATACTCTTTGCATTAGAGACATCTGGTATGTAGGTATTCTGCCCCATATGTCTCTCCCGGTGTAAATCTACATTATATCCATCGCCAATGAAGCTTTACTTCATGTTATAACATATGTTAAATGGATTTCAAGCAGGATGAGGTAACGCCATTCACCCCGAAAGTCGATAGAGGGGAAGGAAAGGGCAGCTAAGGGTAAAATCAGGGTAATTTCTTTAAATAGCTCTACTTGGCTACTCAATGCAATGATTAGAAATTCTTCGAGTTGAAGACCCTGGTCTATGCGGAATCCGATCGTGATTCTCGGGGAAGCATGATACAGTTCAGCCATGGCACAGGGTACATGCAGTTTTTGTGCTAATAAGAGCAGGAAAAGGAGGTGAGATATTTCGAGTGTAGGGACGCAAACGAGATGGTATACTCCTCGAAAAGGCCTGTAGCTGGTCATTTGAGAGGGGTTTATATGATGAGGAAACGTGAAAATGTCATCCAGGAAGTAGCTGCTGTAGCGGAGAGGCTATTACGTAAGATAGCGGCGCAGAAGCGCACGGTGGATCTGCATGACATAGAGATGACCGTGAGAGAAGCCAGTTCAGCGATTGACAGACTTTTGCTCAAGGGCGCAGTTGATGAAGTGGGCACCGGATATAGTGGGAGCAAGATTCGTTGCGAGTGCGGGGGTAAGCTCAAGTTTGTGGGCAATCGCCCTTTCGTAGTGACGACCCTAAGCGGGGAGGTGAGAATTGAGCGAGCGTATTATCACTGCGACCGTTGTGGGGCTTCGAAGGTGCCCATTGGTGAACAACTGAAGCTCTCGGGAAGTCATTTTAGCGAGGGAGTCATAAACAATCTCAGTTACTGCTGCGCAGAGCTGCCGTTTGAGCCGGCATCGGAGCTTATGGGCCGACTTACGGGGATATACGTATCCCCAAAGGAGGCACAAATTCTCTCAGAGAGCATCGGCAAGGAGACGGGCGAGGAGCTTGATGAGCAGGCGGAGGTTGCGATGAAGGATGGGCTTGATACGGATGCAAGGCCCGAAAGGCTCTATATGGCGATAGATGGTGTCATGATAAATGAGCAGGATGGTTGGCACGAAGCGAAAACGGCAGCGATTTATGATGCGAAAGAGCAAATTAATGCTGATGGCAGTAAGGAAGATGTTGCGAACGAGATAACTTACGTTGCCCGTGGGGGAAGCCCGGACGAACTCATAGGTTATATTTCGGTCGAGGCACAGAGACGTGGTGTGGAATATGCCAAAGAGCTGATAGTCCTTGGTGATGGAGCGGCATGGATTTGGAACATGGTTAGAAGCTACTTTCCGGGAGCGATCCAGATCATAGATTGGTATCACGCATCGGAGCATGTATGGAGATTAGGCCGGGTTCTCTGGGATGGGGATGAGGAACGGTGCAAGTGCTGGGTAGAAGAACAGCTTGAGGTTCTAAAGGACGTCAGGGTTGAGGATCTCATAACCAAACTCGCTGGCATAGTTGGTTTATCAGACGAAGCTGCGTCCGAGCGTGACAAGCTTATGAAGTATTTACAAGACAATCGAGACCGGATGAGATATGACGAATACCGGGCCAAGGGGTATCACATCGGTAGCGGCGTAGTGGAGAGTGCGTGCAAGCATGTTGTACAAATGAGGCACAAGAGGTCGGGGATGCGTTGGAGCGCTTCAGGGGCGCAGGAAGTGCTAAACCTCAGGGTTTTCCTCCTGAACGGCAGGTGGGATGACTTCTGGCGAAGAAGGAGGCAAGAAGGGGTTTCAGATAGCCATATGCTAGCAGGCTCTACAAAAGCAGCCTGACATGCCACTATGGTGGAAAGGTTGGAAGTGCCTGTGTGCCACAATCGCTACATGCACCCCTTAATCCCCGCAGACTTATGATATAGTGGAGTCGACTTGGAACCAGGATCCGTCATGACCTGGAGCGTCAGGCTCGCTTCTTTAAGGACGTTCAACGCGGTCCACGCGCAGCCCCCAAACGAGACCCGGTTCGGGAATTGGTGGTAGCCCTGCGCAAGCAAAATCTTTCCGTTTGCAGATGTGCATGAGCTGGACCTTTCTCCCCGGAAATTCCGAACGGCCTTTGCCGGCTTGTTCCTGTTCGTGCCGCTGTTGTGCGAGGTCAATCTCCAAGAAGTGGTCGAGTCCGCTTCCCTGCCTGGAAGTCAGATGATCCCGGCCGAACACGCTGTCCGTACGCTCTTGGCATTAAAGCTCTTGGGCAAAGAACGAACCAGCCATGTGATGGAAATGGTCTTCGACCCCGGCATCGCTTTGTTTGCTGGCCTGAATGTTGTTCCGAAGCGTTCTTTCCTCTCTAGTTACAGCGCCAGGGTAGACCCACATGCTAACCTTCTCCTGATGAGCAAGCGGATGCGATAAACTTCTTTCATTTGGACGCACTATCGTCAATGGTAGGACCAAAAGTGGATTTTGACCTGCAACTCACGCTCATGGTCAGTTCCCTCTACCGGATTATGGCCCAAAAGATTGGACGGGAGTACAGGCGGGCCACAGCGAAAACCCTTTTCCGAAAGCTGTTTGATGTCACAGGTCAGGTGAACATAACGGAGTCTATGATTACTGTAGAGCTTGCAAGGCGAGCTCATAACCCATTACTGGTTGCTGCTGGCCTTGTTCCTCAGACAATTAAGGTCCCCTGGCTTGATGACAAGATCCTGCATATCAAATTGGTTTGAACTGGTTGGCAGTCTGTTTTGCATATAATGGCAGATGTTAGCCCAATTAAATTACCGTGGAAATCGAGGCTAGGGCAAAATATCCCAGCCAACCATTCAGGTATTGATTTGTCCTCCGGATACTGTTAGACGGCAAATTGTTCTAGCACCGCAAAGTCAGATTAAATTGGTATGAAATTCGCGGATGTTTGTGGTCAGACTCATCTTCTACGGTTGATTTCGCGCAGCGCCCATAAAGATGCTGAGGAAAACACCGAGGATGGCGGAATGCTCCCCCAGGAATCTGATTATCGTCTCCCTCGGGACATCCTCCCACCCACACGTCGAGCAATCCAAGCAGAAGAAAGATCGGAGGAATCACGCTCAGCATCTCCGCGAAGTTGAAATATGTATTACTGAATATCTTTCGCCCTGTGGCGGGATGTAGGATGAGTATTGCGACATCGATCTGTACCAAGCCGGCCCACGTCCTATCTTCATGGGTCACCATATTGCCGTGGGAGCGTAAACGTTATAGAATATAATCGGATAGAGATATGTTTATATATTGGTTGTGCCAGGATCTTCTGGCACCCGGTAAACAGCGGTCCGAGGTCAAATGGGGATTACTTCCCGGCTCCCGGAGACGGGGTATCAGAAAGCTAAAGGGGTGATAATCATAGGATCTATTGAACAAGTCGTTCGAGCCTTGCAAGCTCTGGGGCAAGATATGAGGCTTAAGATCCTCAAAGTATTGGCAGCCGATAGTCACTGCGTATGTGAGCTTGAGAACATCTTTGGGGTCAGCCAGCCTGCCATATCTCACCACCTTGGCGTTCTTAAAGATGCTGGCCTCGTGGAAAGTATGCGGGAAGGCCAGTGGATATTCTACAAGATAAACAGGGCGGGCATTGAGAACGTCCTGCGCCTGCTGAGCAACTTCCTCCTGGACTCGGATATGGACCAATTTCCGGAAATAGCCGAGATAATGAGCAGGGTTGAAGAAATCAAAAAAAATCCCCGTGCTGTATGCAGACGGACTTCAAGGGGTTGACTGCTGTGACCGGGACGGAGGGATGCGGTATGAAGAGGAAGATCATGTTTCTATGTACTGGTAATTCCTGTAGAAGCCAGATGGCTGAGGGGTTTGCCAGGGCACTGTTCGGGGATAGTTGGGAGGTTTATAGCGCAGGGATCGAGCCTGCCGGCGTCAACCCCAGGGCTATTGAGGTTATGCGCGAGGTAGGGATTGACATCTCGATGCAGACCTCGGACCCCATCGAATCCAGGCTTCTTAGGGAGATGGACCTGGTGGTGACCCTCTGCGGCGATGCTGAAGAGAGGTGTCCAGTAACACCACCATCTGTAAGTCGCATTCACTGGCCGCTGCCAGACCCGGCCAGAGCAAAGGGTTCAGAAGAGGAAATCATGGCTGAGTTTCGCAAGGTGAGGGACGACATAAAAAGGCGAGTTGAGGACCTTCTTAGAGGACTCCCATAAGATGATTATTATGCGACCCAGGGGACGGAAGGAATCCAGGACGAGGAGTGACCAAAGGTGATGCAAAATGCAAAATGCATAATGCATAATGCATAATGCATACATGATCCGTTCCCCAAGGATCAAGACACTCGCGCATCCTACCCGCCTCAGATTGTGAATCTACTACTGAATAGGCCTTGAATTGATTGGAGGGAAAGGAATGTCCGAACAGACTGTCACGCGGCTTTCTCTTTTGGATCGTCTTCTGACTCTGTGGATCTTTCTGGCTATCGCGGCGGGAGTGGCGCCTGGAAGCCTGTTTCTCCAACTCCCGGACCCCCTCAACCGCCTTTCGTTTGGGACGACATCGTTACCATTGCCATCGGCCTGATAGTGATGATGTATCCCCCTCTGGCCAAGGTGCGGTACAATGAGTTATGGAAGGTCTTCCGGAACGGTAGGGTGCTGGCGCTCTCCCTCGTCCAGAATTGGCTAATCGGCCCCATACTTATGTTTCTGCTGGCCGTTACTTTTCTCTGGGGATATCAGCAATATATGATCGGCCTTATCCTGATAGGGCTTGCGCGGTGTATCGCAATGGTCATCGTCTGGGACAGCCTGGCCCATGGCGACGCCGAGTATGCTGCGGCGCTTGTGGCTTTCAACTCCATCTTCCAGGTGCTTTTCTACTCCGTTTACTGCTATATTTTTATCACAGTTCTTCCAAGGTGGTTGGGCCTGGGCGGTATGGCGGTCCGCGTCTCCATCGCCGAAATCGCCCGCACTGTGGTCATTCACCTTGGCATCCCGTTTGTTGCCGGATTCCTCACTCGAGCCATCCTTGCGCCGTCCAAGGGGCAGGAACGGAGAGGTATTCCTGGAGACTCTTTTGAACGTGGATCAGCCAGCCTCCCCATGAACAAGATGGTCCCTGAACGGAGATCGCGAATCATGAAAATGAATGGTCGGTCCGCGCGGAAAACAGGCGGTTTATCCAGCATGATCGATTTGGTTCCCACTGCAACAGCTGTGGCGGCAGCTGCTTCGGTGCCTTCCTCATTGACTTCGACAAATGATTGATGGATTACCTTGCTTATGAATATACCTTGGCGAGATGTGGTCATGCCGGAGAAATCAGCTGTATTCTCATCGAACGCATCTATCATCCCCAGGTCTTGCAGTGTTTCGTTCAATATGAACCTCTCCTCCAGCTTGAACCTCGGCAGGAAGACCTCAACTTCTCTCCTCGAGAGTTGGGAAAGCCAAGATCGCATGTTCTCAGGATCCAGTATGCCCTCAAGCTTTGCCAGTTCATATTCAGGTTTCGGAAGTAAGATGACCATTGACAGATCTCCGTCCGTGTACGGCATCTCCAGGAGCTGAATCCGGTTGTTTTCCGCATAGTTGAATTCCGCGGCCTTGTGCATCGTGGGGACGTCTACTGTCTCTTCTGGCGCGATATGGAACGGCATAAGCCTAGTGGCCTCGGGCTCGAATGGTCGTTCCCATTGCCCTTTGAAATAAATCGCATTGGTCAGAACAAGTCGCGTAAGTCTGGTGAGATCACCAGGTTTGATCAAATCCTTTATTTTGTCATTGGTCTTTGATTCCACCCACTTATTGATCGACCGCCTGGTTTGCTCGCGGTTTTCGTCATCCGTGTAGTCAACCTCCTTGAAGCCTGCCCCATGGTATTTGTTAGTTATATCTAGGAACTCTTGGCGAAACTCGTAGCCAATCTGCCCCCATAGCGCATTGGCTACAGAAAGGCAATAACTTTTTCCAGGAGCATTGAACATTTCCGTAAGATCCGAAAAAGCGGGATGGAGTCTCTCCGGAGCCAGATCTAAATGCAGTACATCAGCCATCTGCTCAGCGGTTTCCCCACGCGCGCCCGCATATGTCATAGCCAGTGCGGATGAAATGCTATATGGTGAGAAGAAGAGGTTGCCCTCGTTCTTTGCCAGTTGCTTATAGAGATCGATGGCGAAGGTATTATTTCCAACAACGATAGAATCGATATCTGCCTTATCTATGGCGGACACTCTGATGCCAAGACCAGAAAATACCGCGGCTAGGGCGCACACTAGCAGCAGGGTACCTCCCAAAATCAAGGATCGCCTTTTCATCTTTTTACAACCTCGCTTTCAACCTTTTGCCATAGATCGAAGGGCTGTATAAACCTCCTTCCTCATACTAGGCCCAATC
The DNA here is from genome assembly GCA_013178415.1 of Bacillota bacterium. Taxonomy (NCBI): domain Bacteria; kingdom Bacillati; phylum Bacillota; species Bacillota bacterium. Next base: position 122,129 of record JABLXA010000007.1, read on the forward strand.
GATCATGGCGATGGCTTCGCCGTCATTCAAGATGGCTGCTGGTTCCCTGTTTTTGGACATGTGGCGCTCTCTCCACCTTTAACACCCTAATAGACTATTCGCATTTCCTTGTGTTTTCCCTACCGAGGGAATTCTCCTTTCCCAGGTATATTTTGGTTCTATGGATAGAAAGGAGCATGAGAAACATATGTATTCCATTCTCTTCCAACAGCATTCGCCCTCATATTCGAATCACCTTGCCATATCGAGCTGCGCCCGATACAGCCTATGATAGGCTCCCTTAGCCTTCAGTAGCTCTGAATGTGTGCCGCGCTCGATGATTCTGCCTGAATCGATGACAAGTATTTGGTCTGCATTGAGTATCGTAGAAAGACGATGCGCAATCACAATGGACGTTCGCCCGCGCATGAGTGCCGCCACGGCTGCCTGGACCTTCCTTTCCGTCATTGTATCAACATGGGCCGTGGCCTCGTCAAGTATAAGGATACGAGTGTCTGCGATGAGCGCTCGAGCGAAGGATAGGAGTTGCCTTTGGCCGGAAGAGAGATTTGCACCCCTTTCAGTTAGAACCATATCCAGGCCGGACTCCTTTTCCCTAAATAACTCCTCTAATCCCACTGCAGATAACGCATTCCACATCATATCCTCTGTCGCCTCGGGATTGCCGAAGGCTAGATTTTGCCTTATGGTTCCCGAGAAGAGGAATGGGTCCTGGAGAACTAGTCCTATGAGTTTTCGGTAAGCACCTAGCTCCATTTGAGAAATATCTGCCCCATCCAGGAGTATCCTTCCTTTCTGCGGCGCGTAGAACCTCAATACAAGGTTGATAATGGATGTCTTGCCGGAGCCTGTATGTCCGACCAATGCCACGGTCTGCCCGGGCTTTACATTGAAGTTTATATCTTCAAGCACCCAGTCAGGAGCATCTGTGTTTGGATCATTATCATAGGCGAACCATACATGGTCGAATTCCAAATTCCCGGAAACCTTCGATGGCACCGGGATGGGATCACCTTGGGGACGCTCTGGCTTCGTGTCCAGGATTCTTTCTATCCGCACGGCTCCCGCCATGGCCCTCTGAATTATCCTGTATGCTTGAGAGAGCCCCCGGAGTGGACCGAAGCAGGTCCCTTGATAACCTAGAAATGCCACCAATGTGCCGGCAGTCGTGGTTCCCTGGAGAACCCACCGCCCTCCGAACCAAATGGTGAGCGCTGTGCTGGTTATCCACGCGAAGTCAACTATGGGCCAGAAGAAAGCGAATATGGAGGTCGCGCGGATTCCGGCTTGAAGCAGGCCGTCATTTGCCTTTGCGAATTTATCTCCAAACCGTTTCTGCGCTCTGAAGGCCTGAATGACTTTCATGCCGGAAATTCCCTCTTGGGATGTAGCGTTTACCACTGAGGCCTGTTCGCGTACATTGTCTTCAGCCTTATCTATCTTGCTGCTCAAAAAAGTCATGGCAAAGATAACAGGAATCAGCGTAAACACTGTGATAACTGTAAGCCTCCAGTCAAGCCAGATCATGAGGGCCAGATAGCCTGCTAGGGTCAATGTATCCATCACCATGCCTACAATCGCGCTACTTACGAGATCAGATAATGCGTCCACGTCACTGGTGAGCCTAGTCACAACCTTGCCCACTGGGATGCCGTCAAAGTATGATACCGGTATTCTCTGCAGGTGTTCAAAAAGGTCTTGACGCACACGAAAAATGGTATCCTGACCCACCTTGGCCATGAATCTTACCCTCAGGGCTATAAATAGGTTCATCAAGGCAAGGATCGCAAGGGCCAATAGCCCCAGTTTCCAGAGTCCTACGAGATCTCCTCTGGCTATATGCATATCTATGGCAATCCGACTCAGGTAGGGCATGATTATAGAACCAGCTGAGCTTGCCATCATGAACAGCAACGCTGCGGCCAGTCTACCGGTGTGAGGCGCTAAGTATGGCAGAAATCTCAGAAGACTTCTCCAGTTCCTTCCTGTAGCTTCTACTGGGTTGTCTGATATACTGCTTGACACAGCGCATCACCTCCGCGGCTTAGTGCCTCGTCATGCCATTGCTTTGCATCCCCCATCTGGACGTCATAGAGGGCCTTGTAGGCGCCCCCAAGGGCCAAGAGTTCATCATGTGTACCTCTTTCGACGACCATCCCGCCATCCATAAGGAGAATTTCATCAGCCATCATGGCAGAGCTTACTCTTTGAGTGACGATGACGACCGTCCGTCCCTTGAATAACTCATTGAGCGCCCGGCGTAAAGTGGCCTCGGTTTTCATATCTAGGCTTGCCGAGGAATCATCGAGTATTATGATAGGCGGGTCTACAAGGAGGGCGCGAGCGATAGCAATGCGCTGCTGCTCTCCCCCAGAGAGCCCAAGCCCCCTCTCACCGATGATAGTCTCATACCCGAGCGGGAAGGCGGAAATAAAATCATGAGCTTGTGCTACCCTTGCTGCCTGCTCAATCAGAGATTGTGGAGCATCAGGCTTGCCGATGGCTATATTCTCCCGCACAGTATCAGAGAAGAGGAAATTGTCCTGGAATACAAATCCGATGTTGCGACGCAGCGTTTCAAGGGACCATTCCCTTACATCCACTCCATCAATGGTTACTCTCCCTGCAGTGGCGTCATAAAACCGCGGTATAAGGTTTGCAACAGTGGTCTTACCTGAGCCTGTAGGGCCGAGAAGGGCGACTGTGCGGCCCGGAGGCACATCGAGGTTGAAATCAAGGATGGCTGCCTCATCACTATCTTGATAGTTGAAACCAACCTTCTCAAATCTTATGTGACCCGCGATCCGATCTGGCATAAAAGGTTTGTCAGGCTCGGGCATCGAATCTGGCTCCCCCAGGACTTTGTAGATTCTTGCAGCTCCAGCGGATGCGCGCTGGACAAGCTCGGCCAGCCACCCGATTTGCCTTATTGGCCAGATTATCATCCCTGCGAACGAGGTGAAAGCCACGAGCGTCCCAAGGCTCATCTGGTGGTTTATCACTTTCATCCCGCCGGCTATGAGCGCGATGAGCCCTGTGGCTGCGCCCAGAAAGTCGAGGGTAGGGTGGGTGAGGGAATTAAGTCTTACGACATCCAGGTTCGCCTGATAGACCTTGGCGTTTTCCCTGCCGAATCTTTCTCCTTCTTCATATTCACGAGAAAATGCCTTCACAACTCTGATACCTGAGATATTCTCTTGCGCAGCAGAGTGCAGGCGACCAGAGTATTCTTGAACCTTTCGATATATGGGACCAATGCGGGCGCCATAATACATGGTCACGATGAATATCAAGGGGCATAGACTGAGGACAGCTATAGATAGGATAAGATCAAGGCGTAGCATCGCTATCAGCATTCCGACAGTCTGGATCATATTTACCACAATAATAAGAACCACAAAACCCGTGCCATCCCGGACGGCATCAACATCCCTAGTCAATATGGACATGAGGTCTCCGGTTCTGTTCCTGTCGAAGAAAGGAAATGGCAAATAGAGGAGTTTCTGAAATATGAGAGATCTCAGGTCTCGACCTATGTAATTTCCGGTGTTCTCCTGAAAATAGATCTCAGTATAGATTCCGACAGCCCGAATGAAGGCAAGGGCCACAAGCCAGAACCCAATTCGAGTAAGAGTGCCCATAGCTTGATCTGCGCCCTTCCCGATCACGTCAAAAGCTGACTTCATCAGCATAGGCACCACTATGATCGTTCCCCCGTCTATGATCATTCCGGTAAGAGCCGCAAAACGCCGCCACCAGTGACGTGGGCCAAGCCAGAATGCTTTCCAAAGGTACCGCATAAGCATGCCTCCCTATGCTATAGATCGCCATGTCCGGGATCGGAAGGTAACATCGCCATACAGCCGCGCAGTTGCCAGATGACCGCATATGGTCATGTCCTGTTTTGAATTCGGGTTTGGGGTAACCCATATATTCGCATGAAATCAGGCACACAAAAATGCGGGTGGCATATACCACCCGCATCGAGATCGCTGGCATGTTCCCCGAAGAGTTATTTCGGGTCTATAAGGAACTTTCGCGGAGCAGATGGCATGCCTGGCCTTCTTCTGCTGAGATCAGACGCGGGACTATCCGACGCCCTTCTAAATGTAGTGGGGCTAAAGCGCATCGGATTTGCCAGCTGATGAACCATCTGCATCATCCAAACGCTCCTTTATTCGGCAAGATTACCGATTTTTATAAGAAGCAGCAATTTGATTCTACTATGCCAGATAATCCTCGTCAATAGTTTTTGCGGGTCGCAACAGGAGGGATTGACATGTTCATTAAACGTTCATGGGATCCGAAGGTGAAAAATCCCAAAATACATAAGCAACCCGAGTTTGACAACCCGTTTGGAATAATCCCTGCTAGATCGGCATTTTTCGACTAAAACCCCATCTTTTGTGGTCGAATCAATGAGCCAAGCCTCCCTAGTGTTCCACATCCAATTCTAACATCCATAACCCCCTGGACTTAAAAAACTTTTTGATGGATCTCCAAATATTTACTTGTACCTTTTAAACCCCAGTGATATCCTTGATAGTAGTCGAATTCATAAGGGGGTCTCCAGGATCATGTTCCTCAAGAAACCGTCAATAGAACTCCAGATGGAGGCTACAGGAATTACTACACCCTCGTCAGGTCTGTCAGGGTTGACGGCATCCCAAGGCATGAGACCTTGATCTACTTCGGAGCACTGTCCGACGCAGAAGCTCAGGGTATACAAAATGCCATAAACACCCCCAAGAACCCTGACATCTCATTCGTCGGCGTGACCAAGTTCGGCGCGTCCACGCACTATCAATTCCTGGAACTGTGGTTGCTTCATTGGGTGTACATGTCCTGGGGACTCCATCAACTCCTTGGCAGGATCAAATATGCTGAACTCCTGATCCTCAACAGGGCTGTCGATCCAACCAGCAAGATCGGCGTCTTCGAGTGGGCGCCCAAAACTGCTTGCCCGGCATTTCTTGGCGTTCCTAGTTCAGCTGATGTGGATTTTGAGAAATATCGGGACCTTGACCGGCTATCCAAAAAACAGGATGAGATAATGACATACCTGTATCATGCCCTGGAAAGCAGAGGGCTTTGCAATGATTCCACCTTTCTCTACGACATGACGGCAACATTCATGGAAGGCGCCAAGTGCCTGATAGCAGGGTATGGACATTCTCCCGGCGGGAAGGCCGGGCACAAGCAGATAAAGATAGCGCTCGCCGTCACAAGGGATGGATATCCATTTTACTGGGAGGTGTTAAATGGCAAAACCGGCGAAAAGACCACGATTAAACACATGGTTCTTCAGCTCAAGAAGCTTTTCGGGATCAAAAGCTGCACCTTTGTCTTCGACAGGGGAATGGTGTCGGAAGGGGATTTCAAGATAATTGAATCAGCAGGGTGCACATATCTTGGCGCCATTGTATCCGATACTTTGAGGTCAGAGCAGTTCCTAGGGCTTGCCCAGCTTGCGAATATAGACCTCGACAGGTGCAGAAAATTGGCCTTTGACCTCGCAGAGGCTGAAGATTTGACGAAAGTGAACATTCCAGAGGAACTGGATGGGTTCAGCATTCATGAGAAGGCGAGGGTATTCTATAGGACATACAAGAGGTGCAAGACCCGGTATATAGTCATTTTTAACCCAGAGCTTTGCGTCACGAGGAAAGAGAACAGGAACCAGCGGATTGAAAAGGCGAAGGCGGAGATAAGGGAGTTGAATAGCGAGCTATCGGAGGCCGCAAAGGATAGAAAGCTCGGACCCGTTGAAACCAAGGTCAAGGATATTTTTTAAGCAATTTGGAACTAAAGGGCGTGTATGAGGCGGTGATTGATAACGTTACGATACAGAGGTCTCCAAGCCCTGATAAGGGATCGAAGTCCATAAGCTCCTTCAGGGTTGAGCTCGCAGTGAACCAAGAGAAACTTTCTCTCATCGAGGCTTATGATGGACTTTACTGCCTATACACGGATTTGTCGGAAGAAATTCTATTGTAGAACAGGCAATCGAGGTATACCGCAAGAAAGCCACAATAGAAGATGTGTTTAGGACCATTGGGTCAGATGTCAAGCTTCGCCCCGTATGGGTGAGAACAGAGGATCGGGTAAAGGGGCATGTGACGGTATGTGTTCTGGCGTATCTTCTTCTTAACTCGTTAGAACACCGGGTGAAAGGGTATCCCACCAAGTATCAGACATCAGACTCGATAATTGAGAAGCTGTCGAGGTGTACAATAGACGAGTATCAGTTCCCTGGGATAGAGAGGCCAATAAGGACGATGACCAAACCCACGTGTGATCAGATAGAGCTGTTTGAAGCCTTGGGGCTGAAGGATATTCTGCTGCCCCGCCACATAGATCCGATATTGAAGAGCGAAAGCTTCATAAACATAGATCCTCCGGCTGAGAACTAATAATATCTGGATGGATGCTCGACGGCGATGAAGTCGTACTCGTGGATCAGCCGGGCTGAGAACTAATAATATCTGGATGGATGAGGTGTAGTCAAAGGTTATTAAGGGCCGGTTTGGAAAATCCCATACCACAGGCATTTTTTCGCGCCATATTGTCAAACTCGGGTAGCTATGAGTCGCTCATATCGATCATCGTTATTCTTTAGATGACAAGACCGGTTGCTTGAGGAGAGCGTGCTGCAGCCTGCTCATATCGATCATCGTTATTCTTTAGATGACCCAAGCCCTACGGCAGCCCCCCCTTAATCCTCGCGATCACTTTGTCGTCGACCCCCGGTAGCGCATTTTTCCCGGGGGGTCGACGACAGAAGGAAAATCGTCAGGAGCGTCGAATTTACTGTGAGAAAGGGCAGATAGGCATGTCACGCATATGTGACGCCGACCAGCCCTGCTACAGAAAAATCCCTGCTAAAACAGGTTTTTAGTCTACCTATGAGGGATGGAAACAAAGTAGTCAAGGAGCAGGCACGGGCCATTATCGAGTTTTTAGTCTACCTATGAGGGATGGAAACATATTCCACCAGCCACGAGCGGCCTTGGGAGCACCAGTTTTTAGTCTACCTATGAGGGATGGAAACATAGCCCAACCAACAGAAATAACATAAGTAAATTCCGTTTTTAGTCTACCTATGAGGGATGGAAACTAACCTTTTCGCAGCCCCTCAAGAAATCGCTGCGAGTTTTTAGTCTACCTATGAGGGATGGAAACCTCTTCTTGCCCATCGTCAGTCCTCCCCGCCAGTGGGTTTTTAGTCTACCTATGAGGGATGGAAACCACGATATGGGCAGGAGGACATGGAAGCATGTCCTAAGTTTTTAGTCTACCTATGAGGGATGGAAACATCCTCACGCAGGTGCCATGGGATGTGTTCGAGGGGTTTTTAGTCTACCTATGAGGGATGGAAACGCGCATGATCTCCACAGATATGGGGAGCCATTTCCAGTTTTTAGTCTACCTATGAGGGATGGAAACCCCTCGACTGCGTAAAGATCTTCGGCTCCCTGTCAGGTTTTTAGTCTACCTATGAGGGATGGAAACCCAGGAATATTAGAAGTGCGCTTAGATGGAGGGATAGTTTTTAGTCTACCTATGAGGGATGGAAACCATGTCACCTCATTAGTCGCTTGAAATATGTAACCAGTTTTTAGTCTACCTATGAGGGATGGAAACTCGTCTCTGGGTATTCATGAGATTCCTGTCCCTGTCGTTTTTAGTCTACCTATGAGGGATGGAAACCTGGCCTTCAATCTAAACTGGAAAAAATTAGAATATGTTTTTAGTCTACCTATGAGGGATGGAAACTTCTAATTAACGGTGCTCGTCGCCCATCCTTATAAGTTTTTAGTCTACCTATGAGGGATGGAAACTGGTTTCCGAAGGACGATGCAACCCTGAGCGAGAAAGTTTTTAGTCTACCTATGAGGGATGGAAACAGATTTTGATTTTATATGTATTACCACAGCGCCGACGTTTTTAGTCTACCTATGAGGGATGGAAACCGATTCGAGTGAAGTCCACTTTGGCTCGCCTCCGTTCGTTTTTAGTCTACCTATGAGGGATGGAAACCGATTCGAGTGAAGTCCACTTTGGCTCGCCTCCGTTCGTTTTTAGTCTACCTATGAGGGATGGAAACCGACATGCTCAACGTCGAGGAATTCCTGTAAACACCGGTTTTTAGTCTACCTATGAGGGATGGAAACTGCCTCATGCGAGAAGGTTGACGTGAGAATCAGTCGTTTTTAGTCTACCTATGAGGGATGGAAACCTCGCCAATCTCTCGATGTCCCGCGCCACCCTGTGCGTTTTTAGTCTACCTATGAGGGATGGAAACAGCAGATCAGCCCGCTCTTTCTGGGCAGTTTCAGCGTTTTTAGTCTACCTATGAGGGATGGAAACAGTCTTCACCGCAGGAGCACCACCAGGACCGGGCACTGTTTTTAGTCTACCTATGAGGGATGGAAACCTTGTTCCAGCAGGACGGGTCCGCCACAGCCGTGAGTTTTTAGTCTACCTATGAGGGATGGAAACTCCCACCGTGAATGCCTCTTCCGGTGTCGCAGGATACTGTTTTTAGTCTACCTATGAGGGATGGAAACCCGGAGGATGCCATCACAGATCAGGATCTCCTGTTGAGTTTTTAGTCTACCTATGAGGGATGGAAACCCGGCTCAGCTCATGTTTTGTTTGTCCGCAAAGGTGTTTTTAGTCTACCTATGAGGGATGGAAACTGATGCTCGCAGACAAGCTCATGGATCTTGCCTGCGGGTTTTTAGTCTACCTATGAGGGATGGAAACATAGAACATGCGCCCCGCTGGGGGCAATGCCCGGATGTTTTTAGTCTACCTATGAGGGATGGAAACGACGGTGATATGTGCGGGGCTGGATTATGATTTCAAGTTTTTAGTCTACCTATGAGGGATGGAAACGAGTGTAGAGCTGGAGGCGATGATGGAGGCTGCCGAGGTTTTTAGTCTACCTATGAGGGATGGAAACGAAAATTAAAGGGAGGGGAAAAGAATGAGAAAGGGGTTTTTAGTCTACCTATGAGGGATGGAAACCTCCAGGATATGGAAAAGGTGAAAAGGGAAGAATCGTTTTTAGTCTACCTATGAGGGATGGAAACTCAGGAGCAGATGTGCAACCTCACCAGTGGGGCGGGTTTTTAGTCTACCTATGAGGGATGGAAACGACGATAGGAGATGCAAAGAGATTTCCTTCATTCGGTTTTTAGTCTACCTATGAGGGATGGAAACCCGTCCGTCGTCTTAATGCTGGTAAGGTGGACTGCGTTTTTAGTCTACCTATGAGGGATGGAAACACCTCCGTCATAAAGAAATCTTTTGTGTGCCGTTTCGTTTTTAGTCTACCTATGAGGGATGGAAACTTGTTTCGGAGTTCAGATAGCGTATAATCCATTGTTTCGTTTTTAGTCTACCTATGAGGGATGGAAACCTTCCTGTAACCGGGCGTTTATGTCACCTATATGGAGTTTTTAGTCTACCTATGAGGGATGGAAACATTTCGGGACGGTCGCACATCCGCAACGAGTATTCAAGTTTTTAGTCTACCTATGAGGGATGGAAACATCTGAATGAACCGGAACTCTCGTAGAATCAAAGTATGTTTTTAGTCTACCTATGAGGGATGGAAACCCGGCCGGTTGGTCGTGGCGCTGGTGCAATATGCGGGTTTTTAGTCTACCTATGAGGGATGGAAACTAGGATAATACACTCTGCTTTGAACCAGGCTGTGGCCTGTTTTTAGTCTACCTATGAGGGATGGAAACTTTGACAATTTATACAATCAGACGTATTGCCTGATCTGTTTTTAGTCTACCTATGAGGGATGGAAACATCGAAAAATACACTTACGCCACCTATCTCAATGTTTTAAAGTTAGCTCTCTCGATCTCGCCTTCTCTCCATTTTTCAATAGATTAAACCGGCGTAGTAGTCGGGGCTGTGGATATGTGGGCAACGCGTAGCGTTGTCCAAGCAGCTGTGGACCCTGTGGGTAACCCCAAAGGGGTTATCCATAAGTCCACAGCTGCGCCATATCCACAGCCTTCCTTATTTCCTCAAATTCAACGCCTTGGGAGGATCCCCAGCCCATATCTACCCTCGACTTACCCTATCATGCCTCACTGGCTCATGGCCTTACAGTCCTTCGTTCTGCCTTCTGAGGGCGGGTGGGGCCTGCTTTACTCCGGTACAGGGTCGTTGCCCTAATGGTAGTAAACAGCTTCCCCCACCCAAGACGTTAAACCTTTTTCTCTTCTAGGCGGCCTTAAGTTGTGCCTCTCGATAGTGACCTAAAACCTTGGATGGATCATATAACTCTTTTGCTGTAGCCAGCTTGAACATTACTCGTAGGAGCTTGAGTCCTACTGCTATCAATGCTTCCTTCTTTTTCAGCGGATTTTGCCTGCGCGTCAGAAAATAATGATAAAGCGCCCTAAATGCGCTGTTTTTGGCTACTAGAACTAACGCCGCTTGATACAGAAGACACCTAAGTCCCGATCTTCCTCGCTTGGTAATGATAGTGTTACCTTGCCGTTTCCCTGAACTGTTTTCCATGAGACTCAACCCCGCTAAATTCCTAACCTGCCTCCAGTTTTTATACTTAGTCGGATCCCCAATCTCCCCCAGGAATCCTGCTGCCGTCACTACTCCAACCCCTGGAATGCTCAAAAGATATCTTGATAACCCTGCATCCTCCAGCGCCTCCGCCATCTTTGCCTCTGTAATCTCAAGCTCCCCCTCATAAAACCGGACCTCTCTAAGACAGCTCTTAAGACGGATCCGAGCAGCATCTAGCCCGTCTGGAACTCCAACTGAGCTCTCTGCAGCCGACATCAGACTCTCGGCTCTCTTAAGGCCTACTCGGTGGTTTGAAGCCTCTTTGAGTCGCTCTCCAAGCCATTCCAGCGAATGAGAGACTATATCCTTGGGAAACGGAATATTCTCAAGAACCCAGCTCGCTGCTTTGCCCAAAAGGTTCTTGAAAACCGTATCAAACTCAGGGAAAAACTCATCTAGAACCGCTCTCAGATTGTTTAACGCCGCATTCAGCTTCCCCTTCTGTTGACGCCGTGTTACGGCCAGTTCCCGTAGCTCTGCATAAATCCCCTTGGGCAACATGCAATGCATGAACTTGCCCTGCAACACGAGATCAGCGATTATCCCGGTATCTTTACGGTCACTCTTGCTTGGACTATTATCCAGGTCTTCTTTGTGGCGTTTCACAAGCATGGGATTTACGATGACTACTGTATAACCTCGTTCTCGTAGCCACCATGCTAGAGGCTTCCAGTAGTGCCCGGTGGGCTCCATCCCTACTATGACTCGCTCTACGCCTGCCTTTTTCTGGATCTGAAGCAGTTTACCCTCTAGACGAATGAAGCCGTCTATGTTATTCTGGAAACCGAAGGGTTTCTCTACGTCTATACCGTAAGAGTCGATTATCCTGGCAAAATGCTTTTTCTTTGCGACGTCCACTCCTGCAATCAAGGTGTTGGACCGCACTAATTGAATCTTTGCAGTTTTGTCCATCAGCTTCGGGGACCTCCTGTCTTTTTGGGGTTTTGTTAATGTTATACCAGGAGGCTCCCCTTTTATCAATTCTTATCCGATTTCATTACAGGACTGCTCCGGTAATGCCGTTTTTAGTCTACCTATGAGGGATGGAAACCGGGGAAAGAATAAGGACATCCAACAGACTTCCAAAGGTTTTTAGTCTACCTATGAGGGATGGAAACTCGCCCGCGCCACCTCGCTGGCCGGGTGCCGGGATTGCGTTTTTAGTCTACCTATGAGGGATGGAAACGAGCAATCTCTGACCATTTCCCTGGATAGTGCTTCGTTTTTAGTCTACCTATGAGGGATGGAAACAAACCCCACTCCTTGCCACTGTTGACTGCGACAATAAGAGGGGGGCGTATGAGGCGTTTTTAGTCTACCTATGAGGGATGGAAACAAACCCCACTCCTTGCCACCGACCAACGGCAACCAGGTTTTTAGTCTACCTATGAGGGATGGAAACACGATTCAAAAGATATCTAGCGCGGGCCTTGCGCCCGTTTTTAGTCTACCTATGAGGGATGGAAACTCGCCAAAGACATTCACGTTTTTACCCTGGGTATCCGTTTTTAGTCTACCTATGAGGGATGGAAACTATCAGATGGGGCAACCCACCCAAAAGCGGACGCTCGTTTTTAGTCTACCTATGAGGGATGGAAACATCACATCTATGGTCATCTGCACTGGTCCTGGCAGCGTTTTTAGTCTACCTATGAGGGATGGAAACAGTATATTTTGCATGGCTATGCTTCTTTTGTAGGTCGTTTTTAGTCTACCTATGAGGGATGGAAACTCGTTTCAAGATCCTTACCGGCCTTCTCGGCCTCGGCGTTTTTAGTCTACCTATGAGGGATGGAAACCTGGAGACCACCACCAGCCCCGTCGGCGTTGTGGGGTTTTTAGTCTACCTATGAGGGATGGAAACACACGGGATGCACTTGAGCGAGAACTCGCTGAGCTGGGTTTTTAGTCTACCTATGAGGGATGGAAACTATGGAATACCCTTGTTGACCTAAAAATAGTTGAAGGTTTTTAGTCTACCTATGAGGGATGGAAACAGATAAATCCTGGCCACTTGCCCCTGATATGGCGTGAGGTTTTTAGTCTACCTATGAGGGATGGAAACTGGGCCTCCCCCGAAGGTTCATTGGCCTGCCGTGTGTTTTTAGTCTACCTATGAGGGATGGAAACCCCAACAGGTTTCTGCCATGATGATCTCTCCTTTCGGTTTTTAGTCTACCTATGAGGGATGGAAACCCTGGCATGAAACGTCCTCGCGCATCCCTGTCGCCGTTTTTAGTCTACCTATGAGGGATGGAAACATCCATCCGTCGATCTCTTTCCAGCGCATAGGGATGAGTTTTTAGTCTACCTATGAGGGATGGAAACGTCTCTTATTGCAGCTTTGGTTACTGCTATTGCCAGTTTTTAGTCTACCTATGAGGGATGGAAACTGCCTCTCGATTGAGATAGTTGGCAATGTGTTTTAAGGTTTTTAGTCTACCTATGAGGGATGGAAACTACCCCCGTGAGCGAAGGCTGTGCCAACTGCTATGCGGTTTTTAGTCTACCTATGAGGGATGGAAACAACAGACCCATCGAACTAAGGGCCACCTTGAGTGTCGTTTTTAGTCTATCTATGAGGGATGGAAACTGTCACCGCCCCCATAGTGGCCGTGGGCGCAGCGGGTTTTTAGTCTACCTATGAGGGATGGAAACAAGATACAAACGAGCTGAAGAGCATCGTCCGTGAGGTTTTTAATCTACGAGGATTTTCGGAAACTCCTGGGATAGGTTGGATGGGGTATGGTGTTTGAGGTTTGATTCCCGGTTTTAGCACCGAGTGGTAGAAACGCCCTTGTAAAAGGATACATCCTAAGGCGAGATCAGGTTATGGAGTACATATTAGACAGGGACGGAGTTTGATGGCAGCGGGATGAGGCTGTTTTGAGCAATAGCAGGCCAGGGGTATGGAGAGGTTGGGGTAGCTTAAGACACCCTAGCAATTATGGCCCGCACGATACCTGGTGATGCCCGGGTTAGCTGTACTTTTAGGTGAATGTCAATGCCAGCCAGGATGATCTTCATAAAGAGGTGATACCGCCTTCTCAACTTTGGACTTTCACCCAGGTAGAAGTTCTCTATGAGGTTATTTACCTGTTCGGATTGGTGGCGGAGGCTGTAAGTCTTCTTCCAGATGGGAGAAGATCTTGGGGGATAGGAGTGTATCCTCAAATCCCAAATGGGTTTAGTGTGTATAACCCTCCCAAATGGGCTTTTCGAGCAGGGTCCATGAGAGCAAGTGATCATTTGAAACCCTGTATGTTCAAGTGTGCCGGGAGGCGGGGTTTGGGGCAGAGGTTGTGGGGAAGGAGATATGAGTTCATGGCGAGTAGGCACATAAGACAGTCGTTGGTGTGTGCCCCCTGAAGGGCGAAGGATACAGGGAGAGGGCCTGAGTCTGTGACAGCGATAATGGTATACAGGTTGTAACCGAAGACATAGGTGTCGTTGTGGAAATCCCAGCCAAACCTTGCGTCAGGGGCAGAGAATCGCCTTGGACAGTCACAGTGACTAATTCCCTTGCTTTTACAGTCACAGTCTTTGATGCCATGTTGGGAAGCACCGGAGTCTATGAGTGTCCCGTCGCCAGGGTCAAGTCCGAATCTGTGTGAAATTCTCCTCTGGTAGCTATCGCCTCCCACTCTACTGTTCTAGGCTGCTTCTGAGTGCATCTCTCCTTCTCTTTTCTCATCTCCCTTCCTTGAAAGCCCTTGCCTCCATGCCCAATACTCCGTCATGTCAAGATACTTATGCCCCGTCGTCCACTCCTCATCAATCTCCATAACCACTGCCCCAATCAGCCTCTGCGCTGCCTCCTCGTTGGGGAAGATGCCCACCACCCTCTCCCGCCGACGTACCTCCCGGTTTAGCCGCTCAATGCCATTTGTGGTGCGTAATCGCCTCCTAATTGACTCCGGCAATGCCATTACTCCCATCGCATCTTCAAACCCAGCTTCAAGCCTCTCTATTGCCCTGGGTGCCTGCGCTCCAAATTCCTGTGCCACCTCATCCTTAAGTCGCCTGGCTGTCTCAATATCCGGAGCGTCGAATATATACCTTAGCCGAGAATGTAGCCTCTTCTGCAAAGCCTTAGGACAGACCTCCAGGATATTGCGCATAAAGTGCGTCTGACACCTCTGCCACGTTGCCCCCTGGAAATGACTCATAATCGCCTTCACTAGCCCTTTGTGTTCGTCTGAGACTACCATGTCAACACCTCTTAACCCCCGCGCCTTCAGCCGGCCAAAAAACTCTGACCAACTTGCCTCAGACTCGCTATCCCCTATCATCAACCCCAGAATCTCCCGATACCCCTCCCGGTTAATCCCAGCCGCAAGAAGCACGCTTTGCACTCGCACCCGCCCCCCTTTACGCACCTTTATCACAAGGGCGTCCACCACGACAAAGGGGTATTCTCGATCGCTCAAGTCCCGTTCGTTCCATTCCCTCACCACAGGATCAAGACGCTTGCATAGGTCAGAAACGGTTGACCTGGACAACTCAGTACCACAAAGCTCTTCAACAACGCTCCTTACCTTGCGGGTTGATACACCATTGATGACCATCTCCATCAAGGCCAGAATAAGCGCCTGCTCACTCCGCTGATATCGCTCGAAGAGGTCTGTTGAGAACTTACCAGCTCTTGTACGTGGAACCTCCAGGGTCAGCCTTCCAATACGTGTTGTAAGGGATCTCTCCCGGTGGCCGTTGCGGTACCCCTGACGTTCGTCTGTGCGCTCATAAGGTCCAGCCTTGAGTTGCTCGGTAACCTGAGCCTCGAGGACTTGGTTTACAACCTGCTCTACAAGCCTCGCGAGTGCATCATCGCGAACAAACAGCTGTTGCAAAACCTCTCCGTCTACTGTAACCTGATACTGGGCCATCTCTTACTCCTCCTGGTGATGTTTCTATTTCAATTATTCATCTACCAGAGGAGGGGTAGCCCTTCCTTCTTCTAGGGCCCCTTCTACTCCTTTTTACACCATTATACGGACGCTACTGTCGCCAGAGAGGAGAGTTTTGTTGTCCTGAGGAGATTTGAGCAAGCCCATCATTTCGGACTTTGCCACAATACACCTATAAAAGATCTGGTTGAGGATAGATGAGTCCGGATCAAGAGGGAAGGAGTTATCCATGACTGCATAGGCCAGGGTCTCGCTGATAGGCTCATCTGCTTTGGAGATGGGGCCATCGACGAATGATTTGGTTTCCCTGTTTTTGAGGGATTTGCGTTGATTCTTTCTCATGGCGAAGCGTTTTTTATCCTCACCCCACAGGCGGTACATGAAGTCATAGAATGTGCCGACCCCTGGGGTATCCTCAGGGTCAAAGCCTGAGATCGTGGCAAGGACAGGAGAAGACTTAAGGAGAGAGACGAGCTTGGTTATGCTCTGTATCCCGAGTGAGACCCCACAGAGGAGGGCTCGTAACATGGCTAAAGGGTCTTTTGAAGGTCTTCCGGTGTGGGAGTATAGCGGAGTGACGATATCGATGGCCCGGTCGAGGTCAAGGGAATAGACTTTATCGATAAGTTCTGTGAGGGTGGTGATTTGTTTATGGAAAGTGGGGAATAATACAGATAGCCTTTCATAGAGCCAGGCTTGGAATTCCCTAACACTTCTAGGTTTTCTGAGCACCTTCCATCTGACCTTCTTTCTTGGTGTTTATGATGGACAGATGGAGTACGAAGTAACAAGGGAGTTGTCACCAAAGCAGGCTTATGGAAGGCCGAACCATTTTTCTGACAAGGTTTTGATGGGAGGTTGGAAATAGAGGAAACTCAAGGTGGGTGGGAAATGCCTTCAACTACGCCGGCCAATCCAGTATCCGCCGATGACTGGAGTTTCCGAAAATCCTCTTCAGGTAAGGAGGAGTGACTAATATGCAGACCCATGAGCTTGAAAGGAAACTCAAACGGCTGAGGCTTGGCCGAATGCTCGACACGCTGGAGCTGCGCCTTATGCAGGCGCAGCAGGGTCAAAGTCGCACATAGCGCAAGCCCTCGGTCATATCGCATGCCAGAGGGGATACAGCGTCCTTTACCGGAAGGCGTCGAAGCTCCTTACTCCAAAGGATTGGTATGCCCTGTTTCCCAACCCTGTCCTTGCTGAGGGGTCCCTCGACAGGCTCATCAATAGTTCCCACCATGTCTTCATGATGGGCAAGAGCTACCGCCCGCTTCGTCGTCCCGATCGGGATCATGTGGGACCCCAGTCGACTCAGACCGAATTCCCAGCTGACCAGGAGGAGGTGAGAGGTGGATCTTGAATTAGTTATTTGCGCCATCGGATGTGGGAATTTCATAAGTGCAGGGTGGGGGAATTTCATGGTCGACCCCTGGGGGAATTTCTTGATTGGTGACAAAAAATGGTTCTTGAAAGGGGTGACCCCAGATTGCCAGAAGTAAAAATCTGCCAGATTGGCGATCACCGGACTATTTCATTTGCTTCTGAGGAACTTGCCAGGTACCTTAAGGATATGACTGGCGAAAAGGTGCAAGTAAAATGTCAGGAGGCTTATGATCCCCCGGATCGTGATGCTTTGTGGGTGGGTACGGTAGATTCCTTTCCCGGTATTCTGATACCTACCGTCAAAGACTCTAGATTCGATGATGCCATTTACATAAAGGTTGAGGGAGGGAAGGGGATTATTTCCGGCGTGAACCCCCGGAGCGTCCTTCTTGCCGTGTATCGCTATCTTACGCAGCTTGGTTGTCGGTGGGTTCGCCCAGGAAAAGATGGCGAATTCATACCGAGAGTAAATCTCATTGCCGCATCGATGGAGGTGTCCGAGGCGGCATCCTATCGTCATCGTGGTATTTGTATCGAGGGCGCTGTGAGCTATCAGCATGTTAGGGATATGATTGAGTGGGCCCCAAAGGTAGGGTTTAATGGATATTTCATTCAGTTTAGGGAAGGATATACTTTCTTTGACCGATGGTACTCACATAAGGGCAATCCTTTTAGGGAACCAGAGGATTTTTCGGCTGAAAAGGCCAGGGAACTTGTGGCTATGCTGGCAGATGAGATAAAGAGACGTGATCTTCTCTATCATGCAGTAGGTCATGGCTGGACTTGTGAGCCTCTTGGGTTGCCCGGGTTGGGGTGGGATTATCCTCCACCAGCAGAATTGCCCCCTAGTGTCACTCAGTACCTTGCTCTCATAAACGGTGAACGCAAACTCTGGCAGGGAATTCCCCTGAATACCAACCTTTGTTACTCGAATTCGGAGGTGCGGCATCTCATTATCCAGGAGATATCCGACTATCTCCAGAAACATCCAGAAATAGATGTCCTCCATTTCTGGTTGGCTGACGGTTCAAACAACCAGTGCGAATGTGAAGAGTGCAGGAAAGCTCGACCTTCGGATTTCTACGTTCGGATGCTGAACGAACTGGATGAACTCCTCACGGCAGAGAACATTAATACCAGGATTGTCTTTCTCATCTATGTAGACCTCCTCTGGCCGCCTGAATCCGAGTATATTAAGAATCCAGACCGTTTCATCCTGATGTTTGCTCCAATAACCCGCACATATAGTAGACCATTCACTCCCGAGGCCTCACTGCCCGCGCTGCCTCCCTATGAGAGAAATCACCTGTCATTCCCCCGTAATGTGGAAGAGAACGTGGCTTTTTTGCGTGCCTGGCAGGGGATCTTCCAGGGGGATAGCTTCGATTTCGATTATCACTACATGTGGGATCACTATAATGATCCAGGTTACATCCAGATAGCCAGAGTATTGCATAGTGATATTCGTCATTTAGGGGATATAGGTCTGAATGGGTATATGAGCTGCCAAACCCAGCGTGCCTTTTTCCCAACGGGGCTTGGCATGGTAGTGATGGGTTGGAGCCTTTGGAATAAGGAACTTGATTTCAAGGAAATAGCCAAGGACTACTTCAGGGCTGCCTTTGGACCAGATTGGCACGAGTGCTATGAATATCTTAAGCGCCTTTCCGAGCTTTTTGATCCAGTATATCTCAGAGGTGAGAAGCCAGAGACAAACCAGGAGGCGGCGGAATCTCTCAGTAAAATACCTGAGGTTATTGAGGAATTTAGACCGATTATCGAAAAGAATGCGAACTTGACGAACAGGTGCCAGGCGGCCTCGTGGAATTATCTGAGACATCATGCTGATATCTGTAGGTACCTGGCCGGAGCCTTGGAAGCCCGTGCGCGCGGGAGCTGGGATACAGCTTTTCAGTGGTGGGAAAGGCTCAAGGCCATGGCATGGGAACGCGAGGACGCTCTCAATCAGGTGTTGGATGTATGGCTTTTCATCCGAACATTAGAACCAAAATTCAGGGGGGAGCCCAAGATACCCAGTTAGGTGGATATCTGGCTCTGAGATCGAGCTAGCCCCCCAATTCGGAGATTATGCAATAAAGGATTCCGCACTCGCGGTATTGCACACGAATGCTTCATGAAAGGCCTTAGGTGCCATATATCGGACGCTTTCGTACCTCCGGCGTTTGTTGTAGCACTCCAACGACCGGTAGATGATGTCTCGTGACGGGGGAATGCATGTATGTAGCATTTCCCCAGTTTTCGGTCTACATCGGCCTATCTCCTAACGCCTGTCAGGATTTGGCGTCTTCACTACAAGGACGCTAAATGTCTCCTTATCCCCGGCAGTAAGGCCGTGGGGGATATCCTTGGGGCTCAATATGATGTCCCCCGCAGAGACCTCTGTTTCCTCCTCACCGATGATGACTTTGCCGCTTCCAGAACGAATGTAGAAGAAAACATCTACTGGCGTTACATGGGATGGCAACGCCTGCCCTGGGTCCAAGACAACATTTGTTATTACTACATCATCGGAAGAATGGACTTTTCGGACTTTCGGTCCTCTTGGGGATTTGGTCATTGGCAGCTCATCGACTTTGATAATTTGCATCTTTATCCCTCCTGGTCATTTTAAATGAGATTGAGATATCGTTAGAGTTTCGCGCGACGCGGAGAGAACCTCACGAGTCGCCATCCGCCTCAGCACGCATGCTCCATATGGTTGGCAGGGATGCCCGGCGTAAAGCAGCAATAGCCAATCTCGTCACATTTCCTGGCTATCTCAGCCCATTTCCTTGGATCTTCAATCGACCTGTAGGCTGCAGGGTAAAGAATTGTATTCTCCTTGAAAATATGGTCTCGCAAATGGAATACAATGAACGATGAGAGTTCCTGGAGCTTGCGGCTGAAGTCGCCGTAGTCTATAAGATCCACATGGGTTACAAGGTTCAGGAGTTCCTCCTTCTTTGGTCTCATTTCCTCATGTTCCAATCTCATTATCCTGGTAGGCCCGGTGATGCCTAATTCTTCTAGTGCAGGGAACAGCGCATCTTCCTCTCGCCTATGGTGCTTCTCCGTTTCAACCAGATGAAGCGCGATTTCACTTATCAACTTCAGATCACCTTCTGAGATTGCGGAGTAGGACCCCTTTTCCACGATTCTCCTGGTGGCAACCTCTAAGGAATCGAGGAACCCGAGGATTAGCTCATGCTCTGAAATCAAGGTATGCAAAGGGTGGCCAACCCTGAGCATCGCTTTCAGGTCCTGCACATCTTTTTCGAGAAGTCTGAGATGTACGTCGCAGAGGCGTCTGAGTTCTTGGGGTTCGACTCCATTTTCAAGGAGTTCCTGCTCGGCGAGCGATAGCTCCATGGGATCGATTCCGGCAAGCAACTTCCTGGCTTCATCGTCCGAAACCTTGCCCTCATTGATATCCTGTAATGCCTTAGCCAATTGACTAATTTTTGACATTTTTCATACCTCCTTTGACTGTCTTCTGATTCTCGACCAATTCACTCAAAGTCGTATCCTTCAACACCTTGTTGATTTCCTGTTGAGTCTTCTCCCATACCGGAAGCAGCGGACAGCTCTCTTTCAGGGAACATGCATATTTCTTTTCAACACATGGCTTAATCAGAAGAGGCTCTCCTGCTGCCGTCACCACATCATATATGCTGATACTATCAGGATCCACTGCAAGCCTGACCCCTCCTCCCGCTCCCCGCATGGAAGTGACCCACCCTTGCCGGGTCAGGAGGGCCATTAATTGCGGCATATATTTAGGTGGGATACTCTGCCGTTCCGCAATATCTTTGGAGAGCATGTAACCTTTTGATTCATTTTGAATTAGGTCCATTAAGATGCGAAGCAGGTATTCCACCTTATTTGTGATCACCTTGACTACCACCGCCTTCCTCATAACTTAGTTTCTAAGTAATATTATTCCCATCATCATTATTTTGTCAATAGTCTTTTGCAGACTTATAGAGGAAAAATCGACTTTCAAGGCGAATATGCTTACAGAAAACCGAGGACGAAAGCCCCGGAATTCGATCAGGAAAGGGTTTCAATGGGATCCGATCTTCGTCGGCGACTTGATGTGGAAGGGAAGGTGTGCATATGCAAGAAAAGATCATAACTGGCCGGGAAAGAGTGAAGGCGGCCCTGGAACATCGGGAACTAGATAGGGTTCCCATTCATGATAGTCCCTGGGCGGCCACCATCTCTAGATGGCACAGAGAGGGACTTCCTGAGGAAATCTCGGTCTCAGAGTATTTTGACTATGAGATAACAGGTTTCGGACCGGACCTTTCGCCAAGATTTCCTGTTAAGATTTTGGAGAGAAATAGCACCTACATTGTGGAAACCACCCCATACGGTGGCGTGCGCAAAAACTTCCGCGACTACTCAACGACCCCGGAGATAGTAGATTGGCCCATTAAATCCAAAGAGGATTGGTATAGGATCAAGGACAGGCTCCAGCCGGATATAACGAGGGTGGACTGGGTAAGCTGTCTCGCGGGATTCCAGAGAGCCCGCGAGGACGGGAAATTCATCACCTATAATGCGGCCATGGGTTATGACCTTTTCCAGAGCTACCTGAAAACTGAGCAGTTGCTCATGGCCATGTTGGATGATCCTGACTGGGTAATGGACATGTTCAAAACTCATGCCAATCTGCTTGTTGAGATGGCCAAGATCATGATGGATCATGGGTTTGAGTTTGATGGAGCATTTCTGTTCAACGACATGGGGTATAGGAACGGGCTCCTCTTTTCACCGAAGACATATCAGAAGCTTCTGCTAGAGACAGATGCCATGGTCTGTGAGTTCTTCCACCAACATAACATGCCAGTCATCCTGCATTCCTGCGGTAATGTGAAAGAGCTTATCCCCTACCTAATACAAGCGGGATTTGACTGCCTCCAACCGCTAGAGGTGAAGGCAGGGATGGATCTTCTCGAGTTGAAGCCCAAGTTTGGCGATAAGATGGCCTTCATGGGCGGAATCGATGTCCGAAAGATGACCGATGCTGCGGCAATAGAGGAGGAAATTAGCAAGAAATTCGAGGTGGCCAAGAAAGGAGGAGGATACATCTACCATAGTGACCATTCGATACCAAAGAACGTGAGTTTCGAGCAGTATAATCATGTGATAGAATTGGTGAGGAAGTACGGCAGTTATTCCTAATTCATCGGATGCCGGATGTAGCAGGAGTTTTTCGAATGAATCGCTCTCTAATCGCGTCAGGATATCTTGGCTTTGTCACTATCGGGGTGGCAAGCTCTATTATTGCGCCTACCCTTCCTTATATCATTGATACCTATCATATCAATTTCGCCCAAGCCGGGAGCATTTTCTCATTCCAGTTCATGGGGAAGGTGCTTGCCGTGCTTAGTATAGGTTTGCTTGCAGACATCTTCGGCAAGAAGTCTGTCATCATATTTGGAGCTCTAGCCATGGCTGCCGGGCTCTTTGCCTTTAGCATTGCCCATGTGTGGGGCGCAGCCTTACTTTTGATTCTTCTCTTCGGGTTCGGGCACGGAAGCATAGATCTGGGATTTAATGCGGTATTTGCCGATGCGGCGCGTGAAAAGCGCGGAGGCGCTCTGAGTCTCCTGCACGTGTTCTTTGGGATAGGGGCTTTAGCGGCGCCTCTTATTGCTGGCTTTATCATGGGGAAAGGTGCGAAGTGGCCGCCGGTCTATTGGGTACCATCGATTCTGGCTATAATGCTTATGGCCTCTGTGTTGCCCCAGAAGTTTCCAGTGCCGGAAGCTGAACGCCCGAGGCTCTCCGACCTTCGCTTTGTGACTTCAGAGCCTAGGTTCCTGATTTTGCTCCTTATCATGTTCTTCTATGGAGCTACGGAAATAGGCATATCGGGCTGGATTCCGGCTTATCTGACCAAGACGATGAGGTCTGAGCCTCACATGGCCTCGCTGGCACTTTCCCTTTTCTGGGCCGCTCTCACATCGGGCAGGCTCCTCGTCGCGATGGTCATTGATAGGCTGGGGTGCGAGCGAGTCTTAAAGATCCTTGGAACCACAAGTCTCGGAATGTCCCTCCTGTCCATCATGGCACCCAATGGCGGCCTCGCAGCCTTTAGTTTCGTCATTCTTGGCTTTGGCCTTTCCGGCATATTCCCGACCATAATCGCCCTTGGGACCGGGCTTTCACGAGGGTATTCCGGGACAGCGAGCGGAGCTCTGATCGCGGCCTCTTCCTTGGGCGGCGTGGCCTTTCCATGGCTCATGGGACTTGCGGCAGACGCCTTCGGCCTACGCGCCGGCCTCGGAATGGCTTGCCTTGCGGCTGGTGGTCTCGCCATTGGTTCGCATGCCTTTGCGAACAGACATACAAAAGAGCATTCTGTAAGGTAGATGGAAGAAAAACGCTCTCAATCAATAGAGGAATTTTTGAGGATGTGTCGTATAATAATGTTGTGTGATGTAATTTTGGAACTAGGTTTCCGAAGACAAGTTATTGCATCATGGGGTTATGCTTATTGATCTATAAGATGTTGTTTTCTCTGCTTTTGAAGCGTAGATCTATCTTCGATACGTTAAACGTTTATCCAACTATCTACCTTATTCCCTCTATCATTGTTAACCCTGGCTTTGATCGGGTTTGCTGGGATCCTTATCCTGGCAATTAAAATGGATACAGGTGCGCAACAGGGGGTGACACTGGAGAGATCTAATCATTCATAAGGCCCTAATGAGCGAGCGAAGTCGGTTGGTGTCCAATTGTGGCAGTTGTGGAGATTATCTTTTTGCCTGAGGTACGAATTCAAAAAGGAGGCTCATCAAGTATGAGTATGAGGAAACAGAGTATTGCCGTGGGGCTCATCCTTATCTTGACTCTCTTGTGTTTTGCCGGTAGTGCCATGGCTAAGAAGGTCACAATAACCTACTGGACCGGGTGGGGTGGGTCTGAATTAGAGGATCTGAAAAAGATAATCGACGAGTTCAACAAGTCAAACCCGAGGGTGCAGGTTGAGACCACGACGATTTTTGGTGCATATGAGAAACTGCTCACGGCTATAGCGGGAGGACGGGCTCCTGACGTCGTCTCGGCAGTCTGGGCCTCGCAACTTGCGGCACTTGCCCACAATGGCGGGATTATGCCGCTTGATAAGTATGTAAGTAAATCGGATAAGGTCAAGGCAGGAGATTTCTTCCCGTCCCTCTGGAAATCATTCCATTATAATGGCAAGCTCTATGGTCTCGCTGCGACTACTAACACCAACTTCGTGGCATACAATAAGGCCATGTTCAAGGAAGTGGGACTTGATCCCGCCAAACCGCCTGAAATGTTGAATGAACTAGAGGCATATGCCAAGAAGCTCACCAAATGGGATACGCAAAAGAACATAACCCGGCTCGGTTATCTTCCCGCAGGCATCTGGAAATGGGCTCTGGTCTTCGGCGGCGATTGGTATGATGAAGACAAGAAACAGATAACTGCTGACAATCCCAAGAATGTGGAAGCTCTCAAATGGCTGGGCAAATATTGGGCTGAATATGGCGTTGACAGTCTCCAGAAGTTTACGGCCGGGTTTGGTAACTATTGGAGCCCCAACAACCCCTTTATGGTTGGGAAGCTCGCTATGCAGGATTATGGCGAATGGCTCCAGCAGTTTGGGGAGAAATATAATCCCAAACTGGAATATGGTCTCTTTGCTACGCCTTATCCTGCCGGGGGAAGGAAGAACGTCACGACCTTCGGGGGTAGCATCTTCTGCATACCAGTCGGAAGCAAACATCCCGATGAAGCATGGGAATTCATCGAATGGATAACTGGCCCGTACGCGCAGAAGAAGATAGCAAAAGTGTTCACCAACATGCCTCCCAGAGTGGCTGTCGCCAAGGACCCAGAACTTCTGGCGGATGTACCCATCTTGAAGTTCGGGTTGAAACTCCTCGAGGGCCCCAACGCCTTCGGAGATATCCAGATCCCTGTCTGGGCGCAATATCAGGAAGAGATGGGGAGGGTTGAGGAGCAGGTGACACGCGGGCAGATGACTGCAGAGGCTGCTCTAAAGGAACTGCAGGCGAAGATGCAGAAGGAATTGGAGAAGACCCTCCGCAAGTAGTTGAGTTCTTCGGGCCACTCGCCATTTCTGTGCGGGTGGCCCAACCACCATTCGCAGTCCTTTCTATCGGAGGTGAAGTAGCAAATGCTCGGTGGATTTCGCGGACAGAGGGCCAGAAACCTTGCAAATGGATTGCTTTTCATCAGCCCATGGATAATAGGATTTCTCATTTTCACCATCTATCCGATAGCGGCATCGTTTTACTATAGCTTTACAGAATTTAACATTTTGCAGCCTCCCGATTGGGTGGGTCTGGCAGGATATAAAGCTCTCGTTTTTGAGGACCCACTTTTCTGGATCTCCATCAAGAACACTCTTTTCATGCTAGTTTTCGGCCTGCCGCCATCGCTCTTATTGGCTTTGTTTCTTGCGGTCCTTCTAAATCAGAATGTGAAGGGCAAAGCATTCTTCCGCACGGTATTTTATTTGCCATCCATACTTCCAGCCGTCGCCACGGCAATGCTGTGGATGTGGATATTCAATCCCCAGTATGGGCTCATCAATGTACTGCTGAAAATCCTTTTCGGCATAGAAGGGCCAGGATGGCTTGTGGATGCCAGGTGGTCAAAACCCGCCTTCGTTGTGATGGGGCTTTGGGGTGTTGGAGGTTCCATGGTGATATTCCTGGCTGGACTTCAGAGCATTCCCCAGCAGCTCTATGAGGCCGCTGAAATAGACGGCGCCAATGCGTGGAACCAATTCTGGAATATCACATTTCCAATGTTGAGTCCGACAGTGTTCTTTAACCTCATCATGGGGACTATAGGGATGTTCCAGTACTTTACAGCGCCCTATATCATGACTCGAGGTGTAGGGAGTAATGTGCCACCCGGGAGTCCACTCAATTCGACCTTATTCTATGCTCTTTATCTATTCCAGAACGCCTTCGCGTATTTCAAGATGGGCTATGCTTCCGCTATGGCATGGATTCTGTTCCTGCTAATAGTACTAGCTACGATTTTCATATTCAGGTCCTCTGCGCGATGGGTTTATTATGAGGGAAGATAGGAGGGGCAGATTGATGGCAGTCTCAAAACAATCTAGACAATATCTGCGAGCGGCGAGATGGATTCAGGAAAGAGGAATTGTCTACCTGGCTTTGATAGCCATGGGCATAATCTTTATATTGCCCTTCTTCTGGCTTGTCTCAACATCCCTCAAACCTGATGACCAGCTCTTCAAATTTCCGCCTATATGGATTCCGAAGCCAATGATGTGGAGCAATTATCCAAGGGCCCTCACATATATTCCATTTTGGCTCTACCTCAAGAATACACTGATAATCGCCATCCCATCAACGCTTGGGCTTTTGATATCGTCATCCGTCGTGGCCTATGGTTTCTCCAGGATAAAGTGGCCCGGGAGAGATGCCGTATTTTTCCTTGCGATCTGCACCATGATGCTTCCCTACCAGGTCACCATGATCCCTCTCTTCATCGTATTTCGCAACCTAGGCTGGGTAGGAACATTCAAACCCCTGATTATACCATCATTCTTCGGGGGCGCATTCTATATCTTCTTGCTCCGGCAGTTCTACATGACGCTTCCTATGGAACTTTCGGACGCCGCCAGGATCGACGGTTGCTCGGAATTCGGGATCTATAGTCGTATAATACTGCCGCTCTCCAAGCCCGCCCTTGCGACTGTCGGCCTTTTCAGCTTTATGGGCCATTGGAATGACTTCCTTGCTCCTCTTATCTACCTCGAGGATGATACCAAGTATACACTGGCTTTGGGGTTACAGCAGTTTCAAAGGCAATTCGGAATGGAGTGGGGCATGCTAATGGCTATGTCTGTAGTGATATCCTTGCCCATCATAGTGCTTTTCTTCTTCACCCAGCGCACCTTCGTCCAAGGTATAGCGCTTACAGGCATGAAGGGGTAGACTCTCTACTAAAGAGTAGCCAACATCATGTCGCCAATTCAAATTGGCGGCAACCTTGCTGGCGGCGCAATGTATAATGATACCGGCATGGACTGGCGGTGTCGCAAAAAGGAGTGCAGCAAAATTGGCAGCAGGTGAGATGACAGCAAAGGAAAGAGTCAAGAGAGCGATGGAGCTCAAGGTGCCGGACCGAGTTCCGGTATTCCCCGTTATAACTGCATACCACGCTTCCCGGGTGCTTGGAGTCAGATATAAGGAGATCGTTCTGAACCCTCTTCTGGCCTATGATACCCTGAAGGCTGCGTGGGAGTTCTATGGATTTGATGGGTTTGAGGTGGGACTCGGTCCATCTTCGGATTGGAAAGAGAGAATGCGGGTTGAGCAGGATGGAGGGGTGGAATACCTCGTAGATGTTGAGACTGGTAAGCGGGTGGCTCGCCTCCAGGAGGATGATGGCCCTATGCCGCTGGATACGGAGCCGCCGGTCAAATCTCCTGAAGACGTAAAAAAGATTGAGATTCCCGACCATAATGAACTGATAAAGCAGGGTAGGATCGAACCTGTGAAGAAGCTTATCGAAGAGATAGGTGATGGCGCATTCATAGCTGGAACGGCAGCCAGTCAATCTATGAATTTTCTGGTGAGCCAGCGTGGCTCAGATCAGGCCATGCTGGACTTGGTGGACAATCCGGGTTTAGCGCACGCTATCATGGAGATCGGAACTGAAATCTCCATAGAGATTGGAAAAGCCTTGATCGCGGCTGGAGTGGATGGCATATATATCGGAGATGCCTGGGCTTCTTGCAGTATAATCTCTCCGAGACAGTATAAGGAGTTTTGCCTCCCTTATCACCGGAAGGCGACAGAGGCGTTTCATAAGTTGGGAGTAAAGGTCTATCTCCACATCTGCGGCAATTCGGATCCTATTCTGGAAATGATGGCGGACACGGGGGTGGATGCCATTGAGCCGCTTGACCCTCTCGGTGGAGTGAGCCTGGCCTCTGCCAAGCGCAGGGTCGGTAACCGCGTCTGCCTGAAAGGCGGGCTGAACACGATGACGCTCCTGCGGGGGACTCCGGAGGATGTGGAAAGGGAAGCGAAGAGATGCATTGATGATGCCGCCGCTGGCGGCGGGTTTCTCCTTGGGTCGGGAGATGATATACCTAGAGATACACCAAAGGAAAACCTCATGGCCATGGTTGAGACAGCGCGGACGTATGGTAGATATTGACTTTAACTGCCCGTGTCATGTTTGCGCCATGTGAACCTCAGATATAACATGCGTTTCGCTGGGTCGAGGGGGAATCATGATGATAACAGATTTTGCCACGCATAATGAGGAGGTAAGGCGGCTCTGGGAGGCATTCAATGCCGGGAGACCATACCGTGTACCTGTTGTCTTCAATTTTAGCAGAAGGTTTTGGCTGCTCACGCCCGAACTCAATACCGAAGGCTATTCATTCAAGGATTATTTTGAAAACCCTGACATCATGATGAAAGTACAGCTTGAGGCAGCCAAGTGGATCCGCCTCAATGTCCCCCAAGATCAGGAGATGGGTTTACCAGAAGAAGCTTGGGGTGGAATCCATGTGGATTTTCAAAATAGCTATGAAGCCGCGTGGTTCGGATGCAAGATCGCTTATCCGGAAGGTGAGGTGCCAGATACCATCCCGCTTCTCCGAGATGATAAGAAGAAATTGTTCAAGCTGGAAATCCCGGATCCTTTGAGAGGAAATCTGATGGGGCGGGTTTATGACTATTATCATTACTTTGAGGAGAAGCGCAAGGATTTTGAATTTGAAGGAAAGCCGGTCGGGCGCACCGGAGTGCCAACGGGCACAGACGGACCTTTTACAGCCGCATGCAATCTGAGGGGAGCTACGGAGGTATGTATTGACATTTATGAGGATCCGGAGTATGTCCATGCGCTAATGGAGTTTGTGACAGAGGGGATAATCGCGCGGATTAAGGCATGGATGGATTTCATGGGCATAGAGTACCCGACCCAGAGTTGGGGATTTGCTGATGACAGTATTCAATTGCTTTCAGAGGATACTTATAAGGAGTTTGTTCTTCCTTACCACAGGCGTCTTATCGAGACATTTTCGCTAGGAGGACCAAATTCAATTCACCTCTGCGGCAGGGCCTCGCATCATTTCAAGACTCTCATGAAGGAACTGAATATCAAGAGTTTTGACACAGGATTTCCTACGGACCTGGGGGCGATGCGCAAGGAGTTGGGTCCGGATGTGCTCCTTAGGGGCAATATTCATCCAGAGCTTTTGAGGCTAGGACCTCCGGAGGCTATAAGGGAAGCTGTCCGTAAGCTCCTGAACTCTGGCGTGATGGAGGGCGGCAAGTTCATCCTGTGTGAGGGTAACAATGTCGCGCCCCGGACGCCTGTCGCCAATTTCGCCGCGATGTATGAGGCGGGGAAGGAATACGGAAGATATCCAGAGGGCGCGTCCGTTTGATCCCATACTTGGGTATTCATGGCTGATAATTGTGTCCAGCGATGTTTTGCGATATGGCTGTTGGTACTCTTCACTAGATGGTATAATATAGTTGAAGGGAGCTGGATGCAATGGTTGATGATGCAAGATCACGGTTTCCTGTCATTCTTGTGGATGGGGAGGATGGGTATATCATTGCAGAGTGCCCTGTACTGCCCGGGTGCATGAGTCAGGGAAAGACGCGGGAAGAGGCGCTTGAAAACATAAAGGAGGCCATTATTCTGAGTTTGGAAACCAGGAAGGCCCATAATATGCCGCTTCGAACTGAGATGATCATGCGTGGCGCGCCTGGCAACCGCGTGGTAACATGGCTGCGCTATCTTTCAACTCTGCATTTGGCATCTATAGCTTCAGGGAAGGGTCTTGCGTCTGAATTGCTGTTTCAATGTCTATAGCTATACAAGCCTGAACTCAGAATATACGGTGGCTAGGTTCTCGCCACCGGAGAGTAGAGCCTGGTAGGATTTTCGGCACTTGAGAGCAGATGCTGCCGAAATTCCAGCCACCTCCAGGTCCAAACTGGCCAAAATCTCGCCACTCCAGGCTAATATATGCTACAAAATCCCTTATTATGGATAATCATAACCTATAATCTTCCAATTTGAGGGCAAGGTGGCGAGAAATCTGCCGGCACGGACCAGAGGCCGACGAAATCTTGGCCACCTTTGAGAAA